>JBDKKQ010000296.1:0-2784 GCA_039796015.1 Verrucomicrobiota bacterium | reverse complement strand
CAGAAATCGTCACGGCTTCGCTGAACTCGATGACCACATTGGTCAGCCCCACATTGTACACTCGCCGAACCTCCGGAGCGACCGTGTCGGGGGTTACCGTCAAGGTCACCGCGACGGACTGGGTAGAACCTAAGGCATTGGTCAGGAAAGCTTGGAATGATGCGTCATTATCCGCCCAACGCACCGGATCCAACGTGTAACTCGTGCCGGTAGCTTTGGGGATGAGGGTGCCGCTCCGCTTCCAGAACACTTCGGCCCCACCGGGGTTGTCGTGCGCCACGGTGAAGGTGGCTGAACCGCGTTCATCGACCGTGAGTGCCACGGGTTGTTGGGAAATTCGCGGTGCCTCGGGCTTCAGACCCCAGGCGACAAAGTGGTCGAGAGGAATGGGCCCCTCGTCCACTCCGTCTGGGCGCACCCATCGCACCGCCAAATTGTCCCCCCCACCGCCTTCTTTCTGGAGGGCTTCAATGTAATAGCGAGCACCCGCAACCAAGGTGATCGGGGCACTTTTCTGCTCAGGCAGGCTGTCCCATTGGCGTGGAGGGGTCCAACCCAGGACCCCGGCGATCCAACGGGCTTTATCGGGACCGGCGTCGGTACTGAGGAACAGTCCGGCGTAGTCGTCGGCAGCGATCCAGAAGGTGTACTTACCACTCAGGGGAGCCGTGAAGATGCCCCGCAACCGTTGACCATAATCCTCGGCCACATCGGTCGGGGCCTCGAAGAAATCCGTGATGATGTTGGTGGAAGTCGGCTTGTTGGGATAAGCCGGGCTGTTGGTCAGCGCATCGAGTGTCACACCCGGGATGTTGCTGAACACCTCCCTCAGGAGGGTGCCGCCGCGAACTGGCAGCCAGCCCAGAATAGCCATCAACACCCAGCGACCCAGCGTCGCACCCGTTGGAAACTTCCAGTTCATAATTTGATACCAAAATTGCAGCCGAATACCCGTTCTGAGCCCTGTGATAAACAACGATTGAACAGGGCTTGGCGGGAACGATTCCGTTGGATCGTTCCGGCTGAGCTCGGAACTAGCAGCTTCCGTGCAAATTCAATCCCGCGGTGACGAATGCGTAACATCCACCACAGTTGGAGTCACTCCTGGAACAGTGATGATCGCCGGCCCGTTCCATCCGGTGGATTTCTCAACAAAACCCTGAAAACCCTATCTTTCTGGCTCAATCTCTCCAGAAAAAGGATTCGTCCCCAACCCGGTAGCGGACGGCCATCTCAGGAGTCTCGACGGGTTGGCCCCGATGCAGGGATTCTACCCCCGCCAAAGTCATTCCGGAGGTGAGCAAGGTGCGCTCCAGCGGATAGGGTTGGCGACGCTCTACAACCATCCGTTCGATGTGGCGGATTTGCGGATTGAAGAAGTCGGCCGTGGACGACCCGTGGGTGGGCATCGGCAAGTACATCTGGCACGAGGTGATTTGGCCTGTCTTGGCATTCAGACCCGCATAGTTGAAGTCGCGGATGGCGAGCATCGCCAAGGTGGTCCGGAACCCATCGCGGTGATCAATGAAGTAACCCCAGGCCTCTGGGAAAACCTCCCGAGCCCACTCCAGACTCACCGGGGCTGAAGGATAGCCGTCCCGGACCGGAAGGTTGTGGCTGCGGACCAACGCTGCCTCCAAGAGACGTCGGGTGGAATCCCTGCGACTCAACGCCTCCCAAAAGGCCCGTCCCCGCAGCCCGTGGACTCGACGAATCCCCACTTCGCCGCCCTTGCGCCGCTCCGACATGCATTGCGCGGTCTCCAAGCCATGGATGTCGTAGCTATCGGCCCCTCCGTAGGCGGCAACAAGGCTTTCCGACAGCGGAGTGCCCAAGGGCATTTCCGTGGGCGGCATCCGTTTGGTAACCGGCAGCGAAGAACCGGCCTGAAACGGAAACTTGAGGCGGCGGGCGTCCTCTACCATTTCTACGCATTCACGCCAATTGGTGGAGAGGTGCTTATCGTTGAACACGGGCACGCTGCGACCCGAAGCCTCGAACACCCGGACCACCTCCTTGAAGAACCGGTAGCGAGGATAGAGCGTCTGACCCAGGTCAGTTTTGGGATACTGACCGTGCTCACCGATAATCACCACGCCATCCACGGCCAACCGACCGGTTCCCAACGTCAGCGCCTCGGCGATGCTCGAAAAGATGGGAACGCCATGACGGGCTGCCGTCCCGCGGGCCAAATCCTTTTCCGGAAACTGGTCGACGTACAACGACACCAAATCCACCTCCGGTTTCCGCCAACCTCCCTCCCAGACATAGCCCAAGAGAAGCCGATCGATGAAATGCTGGGCATGGGAGTGCAAGCGCACCTCCGTCGCAATCAAGGCGATCCTCTTGCGAGCAGGCCTCGGAACCTTCGATGCCCAGACCGTGGGTGCTAGGACGGTCGTTCCGGCGGCGGCACCGACGGTGGCGAAAAACTGTCTGCGGGAGACGGGAGCGTTCATGGGAGGGTTCGTGTCTTGAGTCGGTGGAGGTACCAGAGCGGAGGCAGAGCCAGAATGGGCAGGAGCCCGGCTGCCACCAAACCCGGATCCATCGTTCCGAGGCGGTCGGCAGAAATACCAAAAAGCATTTGGGCTTGGGCCGGAAGGATCCAGGCCGCGACTCCGGCCGCGCCGGTGATCTTGCCTTGATGGTGTTCGGAAAGATCCTGGGTGAAGGTGTGGTAGAGCGGAAACACACCGAGCGACCCCGCGGCGATGGCCAACAACACGACCATAAGCCAAGGCCCTCGCCCCAACCAAGGCACCGCAACGGTCCCACAGCACA
>JBDKKQ010000295.1:0-5943 GCA_039796015.1 Verrucomicrobiota bacterium | reverse complement strand
GCACACTGGCCGTAGCTCATGTGCAGCAAGTGCTTAGAGAAGGGGCCCCACTTGTCGCTGTTAACCCACACCTGGCCGCCGCCGCTGTTGTCATACTCGTCGTGCGACATCCAGGTTAGGGGCTGCTTGAAGCTCTTGACGTCGGCGCCGTGGGCGAGGTCTTCGACCCCGTAGAAGCCACCGGGCTTGACCCAGTTCACCGGGCAGGTCGGCACCCAAGTACCTTCGTTGTCACCGGTCGTGATCTGACCGTTCCAGGGGTTCACGCCGATGCCGTTCGGTGCGCGGAAGCCCGTTGCCACCGTCTCGAACTTTTTGCCATCGGCACTGACTTTCATCAGCGTGCCGGCGTCGCGGGAGATGGTCTCGAAACCACGTCCGCCGCCCTTCACCGGTCCAGCCTTGGCGAAGTAGAAGTTGCCTTCCTTGTCGGTCTGGAGGTCGAAGAGGAACTCATGAAACCCTTCGGTGGAGGTCACCGAGTTGTTGAAGTTCTCGTAGTAGTCGGCCTCACCGTCGTGGTTGTAATCGTAGTAGCGGGTGAGCTGATCGCGACCCGAGGTGTAAATCTGGTCGTTGACGATGCGCAGACCCAGCGTCTCGTACATGCCCGAAGCGAAGCGCGTCCACTTCAGGTTCTTCAAGCTCTCGTCGATGCCTGAAACAATCCAAATGTCTCCATCCCAAGTGCTGACGGCAGCCCGGGTACCATCGGAGAAGAAGTCCATACCACCAATGCGCAGGCGGCGCTTCCAAGGGTTTTCGATGGGCGGAGTGATTTGGTCGACGACGTACGCTCCGTCGCCCTTGCCGATCACACCCTGCGTCTCGACCACCTGGGGCCAATGGGCCGCTCCGCCGTGCTGAAGGTCGGCGAAGGTCGGCTTGCCTGCGAGGGAGCCGGAGGCCTGGGCCACTTCAGAATCAGAGCCGCTGACCACGGCCACCTCAAACACACCGCCGGTCGTGGTTCCGATCTGAATCTCCAACTGGACCCGACCGCCCTCGATCTTCAGGGACGCTCCCTTGGGCAACCCCGTCGCCTGAACGCGGGTGGTGACCCCGTTGGCGCTAACCACAGCGGCCCCGTTCTCCAGCTTGCCGTGACCATTTTCTACATCGGCCAGCAGGAGGGAGAAGGTCGTATCGGTCTTGGTCTTGCGGGAGAAGAGACCACTCTTCTTGCCGCCGCCGATTTGGAAGGTGCGGACGTACACTGTCTGACCACCGGCCTGACGGGCCGAGGGTTGCTCGTGAATAGCGATGCTGCCGGCCACGGTGTAGTTCAACTGAACGCGATCACCCGCTACGTGCAAACCATCCCAGCGCACCACCGAGGCGTCGGTCGGTCCGAACGGCTCCTTGCGGGCGTCAGTGAACATGCCGGTGAGGGAAACGCCGGGGACCACGGCCGTCCCGAAGGACTGCTTGCCGACGATCGAAGGATGTCCGCCGTGGGAACCGTCGAAGGTCACGCCGCGGGTGTTAATGTAACCTCCGGTCCAGCCTGCCGCCATGCGGCACAGGTCGGTGTCGAAGAGCATGTTAGCATCAGCCACGCCCTGAAGGCGGAGGGCCAGACCTTTCATGGCGGTGTTCTTGGCCGGGAACGAAGCGCTAATACAGGCGCCCTGGAAGGGGAAATCCTTCTGGAGCAAGGCCTCATTAATCTTCTCGGCGGCGGACAGAGAGACGATGGACAGCGCGAGCGCGGCTGCCATCCGCAGTGAGCGGGAATTCATTCGATTTTCGTGCATGGAATCAAAGGAGCTAACGAATACCAAAGTGTGCCCAACAAGGCCAAACGCAAACGGCGGCCGATGAAACTTCAGTCACCCGTCATGAACACATGATCCAATGCCGTGGTAGCAAAACGGGAGGGCTGTGGAGCCCCATGTAATTCTGCTTGGTGCTCAGGCTGAACCTCCCCGTGGATCACTGAGTCCAATCGTTCAATCGTTCAATCGTTCAATCCACCCGCAAATACCTCCGAAGCGGAGGCATCGAAACTCCAGCGGAGACGTTCGAGACCCGCCCCCGTGCTGGGTTGCTCAATGAAAACCCGAGACGAATGCACCCTTTGCCACGGAACTTTAAGCGTTATCGTCGGTACATCGATGGAATTACAACGTCCCACAAAAACACTGGACCTCAATGTGCTGGGGCTGCCTTTGGAGCCCTGCTGCTTCGCGCCACAGACAGGATTCTACCGCGATGGCTACTGCCGCACCGGACCCCAAGATTCCGGCCGTCATATCGTCTGTGCTGAAGTGACACTAGAGTTTCTGGAGTTCTCCCAGGCCGCTGGCAACGACCTTTCCACTCCCATGCCCGCGTACGGTTTTCCCGGTTTGCGTCCTGGAGATCGCTGGTGCTTGTGCGCCCTGCGTTGGAAAGAGGCCTTCGAGGCGGGGTGCGCTCCTCCGGTGATCCTCGAAGCCTGCAACCAACGGGTGCTCGAACTCATTTCCCTTGAAGCCCTCCAAGCCCATGCCCTCTGAGCGGCCCGATTGGACCCCGGAGGCCGAAACTCAGGCCAGCAGCCCAGCCCCATTCCGTGCAGGATGGCGCTGGGACAATTCATACGCCCGACTGCCGGAGGGTTTGCACAGCCCCGTGCGTCCTACGCCTGTTTCCCAGCCTCGCTGGGGAATCTTCAACCAGGACTTAGCAAACACTCTGGGCCTCGACGGGAACACATTAGGACAACCCGAGCAGGTGGGCTTCTTCGTCGGCAACCATCTCTTTGAGGGTTCTGAACCCATCGCTCAGGCCTATGCCGGACACCAATTCGGCAACCTCGCTCGACTGGGTGACGGTCGTGCAATATTACTTGGAGAGCATTTGGACCCCGCGGGACGGCGCTGGGACATCCAGCTCAAAGGTCCGGGCCTAACCCCCTATTCGCGCGGGGGTGACGGTCGCGCGGCACTGGGCCCAATGCTTCGAGAATACCTCATGAGCGAGGCCATGCACGCGCTGGGCATTCCGACGACCCGCAGCCTCGCGGTCGCTCTGACCGGCGAACCGGTCTTCCGCGAAACAACCCTTCCCGGCGCAGTCCTCACGCGGATTGCTGCCAGCCACATTCGCGTCGGCACTTTTGAGTTGTTCTCGGCCATGGGTGATGTCCAAGCCCTGAAGACCCTCGCCAACTACACGCTCCAGCGCCATTTCCCGGAGCGCGCCGACGACCCTAAACCCGGAAAAGCCCTGCTCGAAGCGGTCATCGAACGGCAATCGGCCCTCGTGGCCCAGTGGATGCGCGTTGGCTTTGTCCACGGCGTGCTCAACACCGACAATGTGGCCCTGAGCGGCGAGACCATTGATTACGGGCCTTGCGCCTTCATCGATGCCTACGACCCAGCCACGGTCTTCAGCTCCATCGACCGTCAAGGCCGCTACGCCTTCGGCAACCAACCGAAGATCACCTCATGGAACCTCGCCCGCTTCGCCGAGGCACTCCTGCCAATCCTAGACGACCACGAGGCCACCGCCGTCGAGGTGGCTCAAGCCTGCCTGGAATCCTTCCCCGCCCAGTTTCAACGAAACTGGCTCGCGGCCTACCGCGGCAAGCTCGGACTCCTGACCGAAGAGGACGCCGACGCGGGCCTGACCGAAGAGCTCCTCGCTTGGATGCATTCGACGCAAGCGGACTTCACCCAGACCTTCCGAAGGCTACGGCCCATCGACCTCGGCCAGAGCGGATCGACGGTGCCCCATCTGAATGCGGATCAGCAGAACCTAGCCGACTCGAAATCCACCACGACGGATCCGAAATTCCTCGACTGGCACCGACGCTGGAACGAGCGCCTCCAGAGCCAAGGAATTCCCGTATCCCGGGTTCTGGAATGCATGCACCGAAACAACCCGGTGGTCATCCCCCGCAACCACGCGGTCCAAGATGCCCTTGATGCGGCCTCCCAATCCAACGACTGGGGCCCCTTCCATGCCCTGCTGGCGGCCTTAAAATCGCCTTACCAAGAGGCTGGAGCTCTGGATTCCCTCCGCAATCCTCCTCCTCCGGGAACGCCGCGCTGCCGAACCTTCTGCGGAACGTGACCGAGGCCATGCCTTCAATTGGATTGATGCCCCGGCCGGCCCCGCCGATGGTCGATGAATGCACTGGGCCATCTGCAACGAGATCTTCAAGGAGTGGCCTCTGGAGAAGGCGTTTCCGTACATCGCGAAGGCCGGCTATCAGGGGGTAGAAATCGCACCCTTCACGCTGGCGCCGTTGATCACCGATATTTCCGCCGGGCGACGGCGTGAAATCCGGCAACTGGCCGAAGACTCCGGACTCGTCGTCTCGGGCATTCACTGGGTGCTGGCCTTCACTGAGGGCATGCACGTGAACCATCCAGACCCGGCCTCGCGCCAACGGGCCGCCGACTACTTGCGCCATGCGGTGGACTTCTGCGCCGACCTCGGCGGCACGCGCATGATCTTCGGCTCGCCCAAGCGCCGGGACATCTTGCCCGGGGTGACGCCCGAGCAGGCACAGGCTTGGACTCTGGAGACCTTCCGGCCGGCAACGCGAACCGCCGAGGGGCGCGGCGTGGTGATTTGCCTAGAACCTTTGGCCCCGTCGGAAACCAACTTCCTCAACACCGCCGCCGAAACCCGCGGCCTGGCCGATGCCATGGGTTCGCCGGCCTTTCAGATCATGCTCGACGTGAAGGCCATGTGCTCCGAAAACCAGCCGGTGGCCGACACCATCGAGGCCTTCCGGGGGCGTTTCTCGTACTTCCATGCCAACGACGAGAACCTCAAGGGTCCGGGCTTCGGCGACACCGACTACCGGCCCATCGGCCAAGCCCTGCGCAACACGGGCTATGAAGGCTGGGTGTCCGTGGAAGTCTTCGTGTTCGACGAAGGGCCCGAGGCCATCGCAACCCGCAGCCTGGCTCATTTAAAGCAGCACTTGGCCTGAACTTGCCCCACCATTTTCGTCATGTCTTCCACCCTGTCTACCAACCAGTGCCAAGTCACCGGCGTCGCCTTGTGGTTCCTGCCGGTTACAACGCGAGTGCCGTTGAAATTTGGAACCGAGGCCCTGACCTCCGTGACCTGTGCTCGGGTTAAGATCACCCTTCGCGGCGTGGAGGGCCGATCAGCCTCCGGCTGGGGCGAAACGCCGCTCAGTGTCCAATGGGTGTGGCCCTCGGCCCTGCCCTACGCCCAACGGCATCAGGCACTCCAGGACTTCTGCCAACGTCTGGCCCGCGCGTGGAGTGCCTTCAACGAAAACGGCCACCCGATGCGGTTGGGCAATGCGTTTAACGAATCCGAGCTCCCTCGCTTGCAAGCCGGCTTCAACGCCGAACGCGCCGCCCAAGGGCTTGAAGCCCTGCCCCATCTAGCAGCTTTGGTGTGCAATTCGGCCTTCGACATCGCCTTGCACGACGCCTTCGGCCAACTGCACGGACAGACTGCTTTCGAGATCCTAGAGCCCGGGGTTTTGACAGAAACTCTCGAGGCATTCCTGACACCAGCTCCAGGCACTGAGGTCTCCTTCCAAGGCCGCTCTCTGAGCAGCTTCCTGCTGCCTGAGCGCCGCAATTCATTGGAAGCCTGGCACCTCGTCGGCGGGTTGGACCCAATCGATGCCTCGGAGCTCACCGGCTCCGAGCCCCACGACGGCCACCCCGTGCTGCTGGCCGACTGGATTACCCGCGACGCCCTGCTGTGCCTCAAGATCAAGCTGCGCGGCAATGATGCCGACTGGGACTACCAGCGCATCGTTCGCGTCGGGCGTCTCGGACTGCCGCTCGGGGTCACCGACCTGACGGCCGACTTCAATTGCACCGTCCGGGATCCGGCCTACGTGTGCGAAATCCTCGACCAACTCCAGCGCGACCATCTCGACCTCTTCCAGGCGCTGACTTACGTCGAGCAACCCTTCCCTTACGATTTGGAGGCGCATCCGATTCCGGTGCACGA
>JBDKKQ010000294.1:0-7404 GCA_039796015.1 Verrucomicrobiota bacterium | reverse complement strand
TATCCCACAACGTGAGGTTTGACAGGTCGGCCAAGTCGGCTTAGGCCTCCGGGGCAATCGTTGGTTCAAAACTGTCAAATTCCTATAAATTATGCCTATCGCTGTCGGATCCGCCGCCCCTGATTTCACTCTCAAGTCCAAGACCTCAACCGGTCTGGTTGATGTGAAGCTCAGTGCCAATTTTGGCTCCAAGAATACCGTCCTGTTGTTCGTTCCTCTGGCTTTCACCGGAGTCTGCACTCAGGAATTGTGCGACATCACGGCCGGTCTCTCGCAGTACACCGGTCTCAATGCAGATGTCATCGGCATCAGCGTCGACAGCCCCTTTGCGCAAGAGGCTTGGGCCAATCAGAGCAAGATCGGCATTCAGCTGGTCAGCGATCTGAACAAGGAAACCACCAAGGCCTATGGGGTCCTGTTCCCGATGTTGGCCGGTGTGGGTGACACCTCGGCTCGCGCCGCGTTTGTCATCGGCAAGGACGGCACGGTCCACTACGCCGAGCAGACCGCCACGCCGAAGGACCTGCCCAACTTTGAGGCCGTGAAGGCTGTGTTGGCCCAGTTGCAATAAGGTCTCGGTAAGCTGCTCGGTCATTGGCCGAGTCTTTTCAAGGGGCGGAATGGGCGACCATTCCGCCCTTTCCATGGAGAGCGGCACTCAGAGGTAACCCCCCAATGCCCTTCAAAGCGGAGGGTAGAACCTTGCTGCAGGTTTCCTGGATCAGATAGCGCCAGCCCGAGGACTTGTTTCTTTTTAAGCCGAAGGGTTTGGGCTTCTGGTGCGTTCACCTCGGGGCAAAGATCTTCAGTTGCTCAGGCAATGAACCCGTTGCCAATAAGCCGGAACGATTCACTGAGACGGGTCGTGGTTGGCGGGGCTTCATTCTCAACGCCTTCGTTTCTCGTCTAGCAAACCCCGCCCTGCAATGACTGCTGCCCCAACTGAATCCTTACGGATCAGGGCTCATTTCTGTGGATTATGAATGGAATGTCGCAGCAGAATGAGCGTGTAGGAGAACGACGAGAGGTGTTTTTTTTGAGCCCAAGCTCAGAAGACTATCCGTTTTACGGTTTGACCCGGTTTTCCTGCAGCCATTAGGTTCTGCGGCTCCGCAGACTCAGCAAATTTTATGATCGGATCGATTCGCAAACATTCGAACTGGCTCTGGGCCATCATCGTCACCGCGGTTATCGCTAGCTTCGTTGTCTTTAGTGATGCCAGCCGCGGTCAAAACGCTTTTGATTTCGGGGGTTCCGATTTCGGAAAGCTCTACGGACAACCGATCACCCGTGATCAGTTGCTCAAGGCCCGCACAGCGGCAGCCGTGGATGACGCACTGCGCGGTGGTCGCACCCGTGGAGCATCCGCCGACAACGAGCGTCAGGTTGCCGAGTTGATGGTCCTTCAAGCCAAGGTGAAGGAAATGGGCATCCAGGTGAGCGATGACGCCGTGGGCAAGTACTTGCGTGAGAACTTCAAGGACCCCAACACGGGCACCTTCAACTACGACGCCTTCATACAGAACCTCCGGCAGCGCGCCCGCATCGACGAGGCTACGTTCCTAGAGCACATCCGCCAGCAAGTGGCCATTCAGCACTTGGTCGAGACGGTTGGAGCCGCTTCCCGTTTGGTCACGCCGCGTGAGGTTGAAGCCGATTATCGCCGTGACAACGAGCGGTGGGTGACCCAGGCCGCCCTCTTCAGCGTGTCCAACCGTGTGGCCAGCATCACAGCCAAGCCCGAAGACCTCAGCAAGTTCTACAGCAACCGCATCGCTTACTACCGCATCCCGGAGCGTTCGGTGTTGGTGTATGTGCGCTTTGACGCGACCGACCACCTTGCCGAGGCCGAGGCCATGATCGCCAAGGAGCCGGGCTTTACCAATCGTCTGGAGGAATTCTACAAGCAACGCGGTGCCGATACGTTCCGCGATGAGAATGAAAAAGTGCTGAGCAAGGACGCTGCCTTGCGCAAGATCCGTGATGAGGCTTCCTCTCAAGGTGCTCTGGGGTTGGCCCGCCAGGCAGCGGTTCGTTTCAATGATGAGCTCGGCAGCCTCACCAACGTGACGGCCTCGTCGTTTGCCATGACGGCCGCCAAACTGAAGGTGCCGCTGCGCAGCACCACCCCGTTCCGCGCGGGTGAGCGCATTGTTGGTTTGGAGAGTGTGCAAGCGTTGCCGCAGCGCGTGGCAGGCCTGAACGCTGAAACGCCTTATACAGAACCTTTGGACGGTGATGGGTTTGTGGTAATTCCGATGCTTCAGACCAAGCTTGCTCCGGAGATTCCTTCCTTTGCGACGGTCCGCGAGCGGGTACTTCAAGACTACAAGATGGATCGCGCCCGTGCGGCGGCCCGCGAGGCGGGTGAAAAGTTCCAAGCGACGGCCACGGCTGGCCTAAACTCTGGAAAGCGCTTTGCCGACATCGCTTCGGCCGAGAAGACCTCGTTGATTCCTGTTCCGGAATTCACGACCTCGGCCCAAAACGTGGCAGGTATGGATTCGCGGCTGAACCTTTACCTCGTGCGCAACGCGGCAACGAGCGCCAAGCCCAATGGGGTTTCTCGCTACACGGAAAGCTCCGATGGTGGTTTCGTTCTGTACTTGGAGAAGAAGGAGTCGGTGTCCGATGAAGTCGTGAAGCAAGCCCTGCCTGCGGCTCTCATCGAAGCCCGGCAGCAGCGCCGCATGTCGGTGTTCCAGTCGTGGTTTTCCTCCGAGTTTCAGAAGTCGGGAGCCTTGGCCTCCAAGACGACCACGACTCTGTCTGGTGTTCCGCCCGCCCAATGAAGGCCCCTGGGCCGGTTATAAAACTCTCCGCACCGGTGACCGGCCAGTTCTGGTCTGTCCCCGTCGTCTACGAAGACGCCCGCCTGCTCGCCATCGACAAGCCGGCGCGGTTACTCACATCTCCAGACCGCTACGATCCGGAGCGCCCAAACCTCATGAAACTGCTCCATGCGGGCATTGAGCGTGGGACGGAATGGGCGGCGAGTCGGAAGTTGGACTATTTGGCCAACGCTCACCGGTTGGATTTCGAGACCACGGGTGTCCTTCTGCTGGCCAAGGACAAGCCGGCGTTGGTCCATCTGGCCAACCAGTTCGGCGGTGCGAAGCCCGAGAAGACCTATGTGGCCTTGGTACCCGGCAATCCGGAGCAGGACGAGTTCGAGGTCGATCTCAAGCTGATGCAGGATCCTCGTCTGACGGGCATGATGCGCTGGAACAAGGATGGCAAGAAGGCCTTCACGCGTTTTCGGGTCTTGGAGCGGTTCCGTGGAGTAACCTTATTGTCCTGCCATCCCGAGACGGGGCGAACCCATCAAATCCGGGTTCACCTAAAATTTGCGGGTTTTCCTATCTACGGAGATGAGTTCTATGGGGATGGTCGTCGACTATTTCTCTCGGCTCTGAAGCCGTCTTACCGTCTCAAGGAAGGGCAGGAGGAGCGGCCCCTGACCCCATCGCTCGCCTTGCACGCATGGAAGTTGGCTGTGTCCCATCCGGACGACGAGCGGCGGGTTGAGATCACCGCCCCCTGGCACGACGACCTAGAGGTAGCTCTTAAGTACCTCCGAAAGTTTGGTAAGTAGTCGCCATCTCACGATCTTCCGGGTGACCGGGAATCCGTGTTCTTGACCACGCTGTTTGCTTTCCAACGGACGGGCTTCGGACTTCAATTGTCTTCTAACCGTGAGTTACCAGGTCATCGCTCGAAAATACCGTCCCCAACGTTTTGCCGACGTGGTGGGTCAGGAACATGTGACCACCACCTTGGCCAATGCCATCCGTCTTGGGCGGATCGCACACGGCTACCTCTTCTGTGGTCCTCGTGGCACAGGCAAGACCACCTTGGCGCGCATCTTTGCCAAGGCGCTCAATTGCACTGGTGGACCTAGCGTCGAGTTTGACGAGGCCGACCCGAGAGTGAAGGAGATCACCGAGGGGCGTTCCTTGGATGTCTTGGAGATCGACGGTGCGTCGAACAACGGCGTGGACCAGGTTCGTGAGTTGCGCGATACGGCCAAGTTTGCACCAGCCTCGGGCAAGTACAAAATCTACATCATCGACGAGGTTCACATGCTCTCGACAGCGGCATTCAATGCGCTGCTCAAGACGTTGGAAGAGCCCCCGCCGCATGTGAAGTTCCTCTTCGCGACGACCGATCCCGAGAAGGTTCTGCCCACGATTCTGAGTCGATGCCAGCGGTTTGACCTTCGCCGGATCCCTGCGGCGCTCATCGTCAAGCATCTGGCTTGGATTGCCGAGCAGGAGAAGGTCTCGATCGATCCGGACGCCCTCTTGGCCATCGCCCGCGGTGCGGACGGCGGTATGAGGGATGCCGAGTCGACTCTGGACCAGTTGATCAGCTTCTGCGGAGACCGCATTGTAGAATCCGATGTGTTGTCGATGTTCGGCTTGGCGGCCCGTGCTCAGCTCATGCAGCTGGTGGACGCGCTTCTGGAGGGCAACATTGCCATCACATTGCGGCTTCTGGAGGAGCTGACCAGTTCCGGTAAAGACTTGGGGCGTCTGCTGGCGGACTTGCTCAATCATTTTCGCAATTTGTTACTCTTCCAGGTTTCCGGGTCCGAGGCAGGTTTGCTCAATGTCAGTGAGGCCGAGATGGGAGCGCTGACTCGCCAGGCCAAACACATCGACGCGGACGCCCTGACTCGAGTGATGGAGGTGTTGAGTGCGGCTGAGGGACGTCAGCGTGAGGTGGCTTCCAAGCGCATCTTCATGGAAGTGACGCTGCTAAAGGTCATCCAAGCCCGCGAGGCTACGAGCCTCGATGCCGTGCTCAAGCAATTGAAGGCGATGCGGGATCAGGTTCCGGCGGCTCCTGCGGGGGCGATGCCTGCTGCGTCTGCAACAAAGGTAAACACCGCGGCTCCAGTGGCATCGCCGGCTCTTGTAGTCGCCCCCACTGTGGTGTCGCCGCCGATCAACCCGCCGTTGTCGAACCCTCCGGTGGCTTCGGTTCCTTTAGTGGCTCCAGTCGTCAACCCGCCAGCCTCCCCCGTCTCTTCGCTTCCGATTCCGAGTGGACCTGCCAAATCGCCGTTAGATTCGGCCCCGTTGCTCTCGGAGAGTTCCCAGACGATCGAGGCGGTCTGGCAGGTATTGATGGCGCAATTGCCTCACAGTGAGGGACTTCTTCGGGCGGCACTGCAACAGAGTCGTGCGGAGAGTTGGTCACGAGAGACATTGACCATCGCTCATCCCCCTGAAGCCTATCTCGATACTGTTCGGAACATTGGAACCTTGCAAACGGTGCTTCAGACCATCACCGGTAAGAGGGTGTCGTTGCGTTTCGTGGTCTCGGAGAGCCTTTCTGTTCCGGAGTCGGCGACTTCTGGGGTGGGCACTGCGGCCGCATCTCGGGAAAGCACCCGAACCTCAGCTCCCGAGGTTAAGCCAACGGAGGCCAAACCGAAGGCGGTGGCACCGACCTTGTTGAACAAAGATGAATTCCTAAATGACCCGCTGATCCGTCAGGCATTGGAGGTTTTCAAGGGTCGGATTATGGAAGTCCGGGGACCGGCTGAAGCGAGTTGACACGTTGGGATTCCAATCATCGACCCCAGGGGTTGCCTCCGGTGGGATCTCTCGTCCAGACTGACGCCAGACAGGATAACAATTTCACTTCGTAACCACACACTATGAGCAGCGTTGGAAAACTCATGCGGCAGGCACAGCGGATCCAGCAGCAGATGGAAACCGTCCAAGCGTCCATCGCCCAGAAGACCATCGAAACCACATCAGGTGGGGGAGCCGTTAAAGTGGTCGTCTCTGGAGATGGACAGCTAAAAGCCATTCACATCAACCCGGATGCGGTGAACAAGGACGACGTGGCATTTTTGGAAGATCTTTTGCTGACGGCGATAAACCAAGGACTTGCTCAGGCCAAGGAGGTCTCTAACAAGGAGATGGGTTCAGTAACCCAGGGATTTGGCCTTCCGGGGATGTTCTGAACCCGGATTGATGCGATGACCGAGTTGCCCCTTCCGATTCAGGCGCTGGTCCTCGCGCTCAAATCTTTGCCTGGGATTGGACCGCGTTCAGCCGAGAGGATGGCTCTCCATGTCATCCAGATGGAGCCGGAGCGGGTGCGAGCTCTGTCCGAAGCATTGATGTTTGCCCGCGAGCGTATTGTCGCCTGCGAGCGGTGCGGAGGGTTGACCGAGTCTCAACCGTGCCGGATTTGTTCTGATGGCCAACGAGATGCTGGGATGCTCTGTGTGGTCGAACGACCTACGGACATTTTGAGTTTTGAAAAATCCGGTACCTTCCGAGGCAGGTATCACGTTTTGGGGGGTAAATTGAGCCCACTGGACGGCGTAGGCCCGGAAGATCTTCGGATCCGCGAGTTGGAAGCCCGCATGTCTGAGGGCCCTGTTCGCGAGGTGGTGGTGGCGTTGTCTGGGGATGTCGAGGGCGAGGCAACGGCCCACTACATCCGCCAGCGCTTGGCCGGAGCCGGTGTACGCATCACCCGATTAGCTCAAGGGCTACCAGCCGGAGCGGGTTTAGAGTACGCCGACGAGCTCACATTAAGCCGAGCCCTGGAGGGTCGACGCGAATTTTCATGAAAGCCTCACGAGTACCGCAAGCCGTCGTTTTTGACTTGGGCAAAGTGCTTCTCGATTTCGATTACGGAATCCTGGCCCGTCGCATGGCAAGCCAGTCCAGCGTCTCCGCCGAGGAGATCCTGACTGTGGTCAACCAGACCCCGCTTCTACATCGCTACGAGACGGGCCTTATCAGCGACCGTGAATTTTATGATGCGGTGGTTATGGCGACCGGGTTTCGTGGTACTGAAGAAGAGTTTCTGAATTGGTTCGGCGACATCTTCACTGAGATCGTCCCGATGGTAGCACTTCAGGGGGAGTTGGTTCGAAGGGGGGTACCCACTTACGTTTTTTCAAACACCAATGCACAGGCAATCCGCCACGTGCGCAAATCCTTTGCCTTCTACCGTGAGTTTACTGGCGAAGTTCTGTCCTACGAGGTCGGCTCCATGAAGCCAGACAGCCGGATCTATGAGGCTGTCGAGCGTGTCACCGGACTCTCCGGCAGAGACTTGCTCTATCTGGATGACCGTCCCGAGAATATTGCCGCTGGAGACTCCCGTGGATGGCAGACATGGATTCATGCGGATGCTGTAGAAACGGTCTCCCGTGTCTCGGCCCTGATGGGACTTTGAGTCTCATCCTGATCTTCAATCGAAGTTTCTCTGCCCAATCTAGATTTCGGACCTCTGATTTGCCCCTTCCTGCCGGTTCTGCAGGGCCTAACCGATGGCATTGACGCGGAGGTCGCGGAGTGTTTTTAGGTGAGGCAGAGGGACGCCGCGGATGGGACGAGCTCCCTCGAGGCGTTTTGGTCCGAAGTGGGA
>JBDKKQ010000293.1:0-47983 GCA_039796015.1 Verrucomicrobiota bacterium | reverse complement strand
GCCTCCGGAACGTGGCGGCCCCTACCGGCGGAACGCGCTCCGACCGCTCCAAGTCCGTGTGATGCTGGTTGATGAAGCCAGCATGGTCGATTTGTCGTTGATGCATGCGCTGATTCGAGCCTTACCGCCGGACGCATCGCTGCTACTGCTGGGCGACAGCGACCAACTGGAGAGCGTCGACGTGGGTGGTATCCTCTCTGAATTCGTCCAAAGAGCGGGCCAGAACCGCCTCCTTCCAGAGGCTCTGCAAACTCGCCTGGCCGCCCGGCTCGGGATTTCGAACGAACAAGTCCAAGCCGAGTACGATCAAGGGTTGCCCCACCTTCCCTCGGAAAGCCCCGGGGAGGCGCTGCCCGGACTGGTGGTGGGGCTCCGACACAGTTGGCGCGCAATGAACGCGCCCTGGGTTCTTGATCTCGCCGAGTGCGTTCGGCCCGGCGGCACTCAGTCGCGGAGCTCTATCGAGGAGTGCTTCGATCGGCATGCCTCGGCGACCGAACCTGTTCTCACTTGGCATCGTGAGTCACCCGACCGATCCCGCCGGATCTTTTGCCAAGAGCGCTGGAAATCGTGGGGAGAGCTGGCCCGCACTTGGACCGAGCTCTGCCAGGACTCAGGTTCTGAGGCTCAGTCCCAAGGACAGGCTCGGAATGAGGCCTTGCGACTTCTTGGGCGATTTCAACTCCTCTGCAGCGCCAATCATCAGGTGGACCGCGCCAACCAGGCCGGCACCGCGCTGCTTTGGGGCAAGGGGGCCCGATCTCTCAGCGAACTGCCCCATGGTTGTCCGGTATTGATTCTGGCCAACCTGCGTTCGCTCGGACTGAGCAATGGCGATATCGGCATCGCCCTCGGCCCCATCTCCGGTGGTCCGGCCACACTGGTTCTTTTTCCGGGGGCCGATGGAATCCCGAGGCTGATCCCGCGGGTCCGACTGCCGGCGCATCAACCGGCCTTCGGACTCACTATCCACAAAAGCCAGGGAAGCGAATGGGATTCGGTCGCCCTCGAACTGCCGTCCAACGCCGAGTCCCGGCTCCTCAGCCGCAACCTTCTTTACACGGGCATCACCCGATCTCGCCGAGTCCTCGACCTCTTCGGTACGCCGGAATCCCTCGACCTGGTGCTCAGGGGCTCGCCGTAAAAGGACTCGTTCACCTCTTGGCAGTTCGCCTCGCCGAAAACAGGTTGCTCAGACTCGACGCGGTCCCCATCTGAAGACGGGCTGCGATCCATTTCAGGGTCATGGTGGTCTCCGCACGCAGTGTTAAGGCTATCTTGAGTTTCGCCGGGTCTCCCTTGCGACGCTCCGCCAAGTCAGTCTCCTTCCAACCGAGCTTCGCCAATGCTTCGCGCGCCAAACGTTCGGCCTTCTCAGTGGCCGGCTCCTGCAACTCCACGCCGGAGTTTAAAGCAGCTCCGCCCGACTCCAATTGCGCCACCAACTCTCGGCGAAACGAGTCATCACCCCAGCACCACCCTCGCCGAATTCCGGCGTAATCTTCCGGGTTTTCCTCGCGTCGCCGCTCTTCCATTAATCGCTCGAACTGTTTTCGACCCGCCGAGCTTTCCTTGGGGATCCCCATTACCCCCAAGACCCGCTCCACTTGCAGCCAGGCAGGCCGTCGGCGGTTCTGCTCTAGGTAGGCCGGATAACTGCTCCACCGGTACGCCTGCAACGGCTCCGTGGGTTGCAGCAATTGGGCGCGCACGGGGTTGAGGTGGACATATTCGCAGACCGTCCGCAGGTAATCCGGCTGACCTGGATCAACCAAGAGAGCCTTGTAGCGTCCGCTAAAGAGGTGACCCGACACACCGTGACGCCGGTTGAACCTCAAGGTGTAGGTGCCCAAGAACCACTTCATCCCCGCCACCAAATTGCCCCGGGGCGTCTCCAGCACCACGTGGAAATGATTGCCCATGAGGCAATAGGCGTGAACGAGCCAATCGGCCTTGACGCAGGTCTCGTCGAGTGTGCTGAGGAACAACTGGTGATCAACATCATCGCGGAAGATGGCTTCACGTCGATCTCCTCGATTCATGACGTGGTAGATCGCTCCGGGATATTCGATGCGCAGCTTACGGGCCATAACTATCATTTTGGTCGAGCCGGAGGATCTTGTAAATATGCAAGACAGGCCCTTTTTGTGTAAAAAGGTAGGACTGATGAATTTAGGAGGACGCACCCTGGCGGCAGCGGACCCTGGCGGCAGCGGGATCGGTCCGCAGCGAGCATTGGGAGCGAACACCCAGTTCCCCTAGCGCACAGCGCGAAAGCTCCACCTTTCCTTGAGCTTACCTGCGAGCGCAGGACTGTTCCCGCGGAGCTCCTCGAGGCACTCGTGCCCAGCGACAGCCCTGCCACCCCATCACCATAAAAATATGCAAGACTGGCTATTTTTGTGTAAATAGGTGGGACCGACCCCGGCAGCGATCCTGGCAGGTGGGATTTTAATGTTTGCGTGGCCTCTGGGGGGAAGGCGTGGTCTTCTTTAGAGCCAGAACACATGAGCGACCCGCGTTACGCCAAACTGGCCAAGCTTCTCATCGAATACTCCTGCGAACTAAAGGCGGGAGAGAACATCTTGATCGACCTAGTCGATACTCCGGATGCGATGGCCGTGGAACTCATCCGCGCCACTCGGGCCGTCGGTGCCACTCCGATTGTGGAGATGCGCCATTCTCGGATCCTCCGCGAGGTTCAGATGGGAACCGATGAACATCATGCCAAACTGGTGCGGGATATCGAGCTGAACCGCATCCGCAAGATGCAGGCTTACATCGCCATCCGCGGCGCGAACAACGCCAGCGAGAACAGCGATGTGCCGTCCGAGAAGACCCGGCTCTATTCTAAGACTCTCCGGCCGGCTCTCGATCACCGCATCAACAAGACTCGCTGGTGCGTCCTGCGCTGGCCGACGCCGAGCATGGCTCAGTCGGCCAACATGAGCACTGAGGCCTTCGAGAAGTTCTACTTCGACGTGTGCACCATGGACTACGCCAAGATGGCGCGAGCTGTGAAGCCTCTGGAGAAGCGCATGATCAAGGCCGACAAGGTGCGGTTGGTAGCACCGGGCACCGATCTCTCCTTCTCCATCAAGAATATCGGAGCCAAGCCCTGCGAGGGCTTGCGCAATATTCCCGATGGCGAGTGCTTCAGTTGTCCCACGCTCAAATCGGCCAATGGCGTGATCACCTTCAATACGCCGACCCTGTATGCCGGCACCAAGTTCGAGGGCATCCGCCTGGAACTGAAAGAGGGTCGTATCATCAAGGCCACTTGTCAGGGCGGCACCGAGCGCAAGCTCAACGAGATCCTCGATATGGACGCAGGAGCCCGGTCCATCGGCGAGTTCAGCCTCGGGTTCAATCCCTTCATCCTCAACCCGATGTGCGACATCTTGTTCGATGAAAAGATCGCTGGTTCCCTGCACTTCACTCCGGGTCAGGCCTACGAAGATCCGGGCAATGGCAACAAGTCTGCCGTTCATTGGGACATGGTGCAAATCCAGCGCCCGGAGTGGGGCGGCGGCGAGGTTTGGTTCGATTCCGAAATCATCCGGCGAGATGGTCTTTTCGTGCCGAAGGACCTCCACGGGCTCAATCCGGAAAACCTCCGCTGAGGGGTTATAAAACCCGTCCGCTCCAGAACACACCCCCCATGTCTGCGTCCTTAACTCGCTGGCTGCGAGTCTCCTGCATTCTGGCTCTGACATGGGTGTCTGGCCTCGTTCAGGCTCGGGACTGGGAACCCGGATTTCGCGACTTGGCCAACTGGGGACGCGGTCTGCAGTTGCGGCCCATCACTTCGGGTGAAGAACTCCTTTTGACCAACCGCTGGACGCGCATGCGGTTCCGGAAGGACTCCGATCGGATGAGCTTCAACGAGGTGGAGTTTCGCCTTTCGGACCGAATCTCAGTCGAAGGTGGCCATTTCCGGGTCTCCCAGCGCGATATCGATTCGCTCATGGCGCCGCTATTGACCCCGCCCAAGCGCACTTCACGCCCCATTAAGCGGATCGCCATCAATGCCGGGCACGGTGGTCGAGATCCCGGCAACATGGAGGGTCGTCGGATGGAGAAAAACTACACGCTGGATCTGGCCATCGACCTGGCACGACACCTTAAGGCGTCGGGTTTTCAGGTGGTGTTCATCCGTAGCTCGGACCGGTTCATCGCCCTTCCAGATCGTGCGACGGAGGCCAACCGCGCAAACGCCGACCTGTACGTCAGCCTGCATTTCAATGGGTTCGATGGGCCCGGAAATGACGCGGTGCAAGGCCTCGAAACCTATTGCCTGACGCCTGCTGGGTCCCCTTCGAGCAATGATTCCCAACGGCACGGTCGGATGGCCGGTTTCGACGCCAACCGCTTCGACCGCGAGAACGTCACCCTCGCCCACCTCGTCCATCGGGCCATCCTCGATCAGACCCCCTTGGCCGATCGGGGGGTGCGCCGGGCCCGCTTCAAAGAATTGACGTTGCTGCGAATGCCCGGACTCCTCATCGAGGGCGGCTACATGACCCACCCTGGTGACACCCGGCTGATGGACTCTAAAAAATCACGAGACCAACTCGCCGCCGCCATTGCTGACGGCATCCTCCGCCATAAAAAGCTCGTTGAGCGCGGCACCCCGGAGTGAGTCCCGGCGACAAACTCCTTCGCCAAAACCGCCTGCGGTGACTGGCCCCAGAAAACTCAACCGAGGCGAATTGTCAGTGACGGTGTGAAGACCAATGCAACTTGCCGGTTTGGAAACCACTGAACTCAGAAACTCAACGGATCATTGATCCGGCCTCAGCTTGTCGGTTACCCGAGGGAATTCTGATCAACTCTGGTGGGCCCCGGACGCATTCAGCCTCATCTGGAAGAAGTAAGAGACGCGGGCATTCATCCTAGAAGAAAACCCATCCGAGGATCCGGAAAAACCTCGGATTTTGAACCGGCAACTTTCCGTGGATTCCGGAACGTTGCTGAGAGCCAATACAACCGGGAGCCAACGCCACGCCTGTGAGCAATCGCTCCACCCCGACTCCGTGCTGCTGAAATGAGCGGGCAGGCAGCCAGACAAGGAACGCTTCTGACGGCCGAACACAGAGCGAACCACTCGAACGCTTCTGACGCAGCAACCGGTCCGCGGGGAGCAATGCGGGGAGCAAAAGCCCCCCCGCCTCCGCTCACTTTCGCTGGCCGGTGACTAATTCCTCAACTAGAGGCTTGGCGGCGTAGACGCTGCGAAGCGCCTCCAAGATACCCGCGCTGTGGACCGAAAGGGCCCGGGCTTGGGTTTCTTCATAGGCAAACCCCAGCACCAACGACTCGATGTTGCCATCGAAGATAATGCCCACAAATTCGCCCTTCCGATTCACCACCGGACTGCCCGAGTTGCCTCCGATGATATCGTGGGTGGAGACAAAGTTGAACGGGGCTTCGGCATGGAGGGCGCGGCGTTTCTTCTGCCAGCGTTCGGGCAAATCAAACGGAGGGCGACCCTCCATTTCGGCGGAACGCTCAAAGATTCCGCCCAGCGACGTCGTCGCCGGGATGGCCTTACCTAGCGAAGTGTACCCCTTCACTACCCCGTAGGAGAGCCGCAGGGTGAAGGTGGCGTCCGGATACTGCCCCTTGCTTTCCAGAGCAAAGCGGGCAGACGCGATCGCTGCATGCGCCTGCTTCTTGATCTCGGCTTGGGCCTCCATCAACTGCCGCACTTCGCGTGCCTCAGCATCCACCGACTTGGCCACCAAAATGAGGGGATCCTCAGAGGCATCGATGGCTGACGTGCCGCCCTTGTAGAGCCGACGACGCTCATCGACCGAGCGCAGGCGACTGCCATTAATGAGTTCTGCAGCACGGGCCCGCGGCGACTTGCCGGCCATCACCTTCTTGACGACCGGATACTCCGCTCCGAGTTGCTCGTTCAGATAGGTCAACGAATCGGCCAAGCTAATGATCTCGAGGTCATTGTGGATGGGCTTGTCGGAGAAAAGACTCATCTCCAACGATGCTCGTCCGGCCTCGGCAAACTCGCGCAGACGTTCCCCGTCGGCCTTGGGATATTCTCCGGCCGCCCGGACCAGGATGTGGGCAATATCGAAGAGTTCTGACTGGAAGGCCTGTCCGGCTTCCAGCAATCGGTGGACCCGCTCATACCGCGCGATCGACGACTGGGCCTGCTGGATCTGGTCATAGGCCGCTGCGGCGGAGGCAAAGGCCGGATTGGCGGCAAACTTCGTGCGCAAGGCCATCTCTTGCTGGCGCTTGGACTGCATCAAGGCCGGATCGTAAAGGCCGGCATGACCGCCATCGCGGGCCTTGCGGCTGTTCTGAATGCCAAAGAGTTCATCCTTCGCACGCCGGGCATTCTCGGCACTGCGCTCGCTCCAAGACCTCAAGAGCACCTCACGGCGCTTGAGATAAGCCAACGTGATCGGGTACTGACGGTCGCGGAGGTACTCCAACTCGGCGACGGTGAGCATGCGCTCCGTGCGGCCCGGATGCCCCGAGACGAAGGTCAATTCGCCCTCAGCGGCCCCCGCCTTAGACCACTTCAGAGAGTGCGGCACCTTCACGGGTTTGCCGTCTTCGTAAGCTCGAAAAAAACAGATATCGAGGTCGAAGCGCGGATACTCGAAGTTGTCGGGGTCGCCACCAAAGAATGCGACCTGCTGTTCCGGCGCAAAGACCAACCGGACATCGGTGTATTTCTTGAATCGATACAGGTGATAGGCACCTCCCTGATAAAGCGTTACCACATCTGACCGAAGGCCCGTGGCGTCGAGGGATTCCTTCTCGATGGCCGCCATGACCCGGCGCCGGGCCTTCACCGCATCCTCGGGCGATAAGCCGGCCGTCACCGCGGCATTGACCCGGTCAGTCACTACCGCAATGGATTGCAGAACATTCAACTCGAGGTCTACGCAGGGAATCTCCTCCGCCTGCGATCGGGCATAGAATCCATCGCGCAAGTAGTTCTTCTGGGCGCTGGAAACCTTCTGGAGCGCGTCAGCCCCGACGTGGTGGTTCGACAAGACTAACCCGTCTTCGCTGACAAACGATCCGGAGCCCCCGGAGTTGAACCGAACCGACGACTTCTGAAGATGCTCCAGCCAAGCGTCGGTCATCTCAAAGCCATACTTGGCGCGCACCTGTTCCCGGGGAGGATCATTGTAAAGCCACATTCCCTCGTCAGAACGAAGGGCCCCGGTTCCGCAGAAAACCGCCAGCGAGGCGGCCAGAAACGTCTTGCGCGACATGCACTCCCAAGAACCTCCGAGAGCCCCCGCCCGTCAAGGGACGAATTGCAAAGGTGAAGGTCTATTCAGTGGTCGAGAACGCTCCAGAACACCGAGCAACCCGCCTCTTATGGATGCCTCATGCAAATTCTCCCCCCTGCCCTCCAGCGGTAATTACCCCCTGTGACGCCACCGTGACTCGACCGTCACCCGTATTGACAGAAGGCCGAGTTCTGGCGTAACACGGCCCAGCAGCCGAAGCTTGGTCGGTGTCCAATCGAACAAGCGCGGGGGACCCAAGGCTGAAATCAATCCATGATTTCAGCACGGGGCGTAGGGTGGGGAAACCGACCCGGGGCACTTCCAGGCCCTAGCCCGTCAGCTAACCTCGCAGGCATATGGAAGGGTATCCGGTCGTGCGCAGTTCGGCGGAGTCGGGCTTGCGACAACGGTGACCCTCGGTCGCTGGTCTGTTGCAGACATCATGAACTCATTCCTCCCGACGCCTAGGGCCGCTCTGGTAATTCCAGATCAGGTCGTCTTCGCCAATTCCCTGCCACTCTCCCACCCGAATCCCTTGCTATGAGCAAACACGCACCCGCAACTGGCAAACGCTTGGTCGGCCTTTCAATGGCCGCGTTGGGCATTGTCTATGGAGACATCGGCACCAGCCCGATTTACGCCTTCAAAGAATGCTTCGCTCCGGGTCATGGAGCGCCAGTGAGCGCTAGCAATGTTCTGGGGGTGGTATCGCTCATCCTCTGGTCCCTGCTGCTGATCGTGACCGTGAAATACCTGGTCTACGTGCTCCGAGCCGACAACAAGGGCGAAGGCGGAATTCTCGCTTTGTTGTCCTTGGCCTTTCCGGAAGCCAAAACGGGTCACCGGAGTCGCTTGGCCAAGAGCTTCGCCGCCATCGGCATCGGCGGGGCCTGCCTGCTCTATGGCGACGGCATCATTACGCCAGCCATCTCGGTGTTGGGAGCCGTAGAAGGCTTGAAGATGGCCGGAGCTGGGTTAGATCGATTCATCCTTCCTATCTCGGTGATCATCATTCTCGTCCTGTTCGCAGCCCAGCGGTTTGGTACGGCGAAGGTCGGACGGATCTTTGGCCCGATCACGCTGGTCTGGTTCGTGGCCATCGCCGTGCTTGGGATCCGGGGCATCCTAATGCAACCGGAGATCCTGAAAGCCTTCAATCCCCTCCACGGCCTGTCCTTCTTGGCCGGTCATGGAAAGATTGGTTTGGTGGTCCTCGGTTCCGTCGTGCTGGCGGTCACTGGCGGTGAAGCGCTCTACGCAGACATGGGGCATTTCGGGCCACGCCCGATCCGTCTGGCCTGGTTTGTGGCGGTATTTCCGGCCCTGATCCTCAATTACCTCGGCCAAGGCGCTCTTCTGTTAGCCCAGCCCGAAATTGCCGCGACATCGACTTTCAATCCCTTCTATCAACTCTGCCCTCAGTGGGCGCTGTACCCTCTGGTGATTCTGGCCACTGCCGCGGCGATCATCGCCTCCCAAGCGCTCATCTCCGGGGCCTACTCCCTGACGATGCATGCCATTCAGTTGGGCTACATGCCGCGACTCGTCATCGAACACACCTCTGAACACGAGCGTGGCCAGATTTACATGCCTCAGGTCAATTTCGCTCTGATGGTTGCCTGTCTCGGACTCATCTTCGGCTTCAAGACCTCGGAAAACTTGGCCAGTGCCTACGGAGTCGCGGTGACCTTCACCATGGTGACCACCACCCTTCTCTTCTTCTTCGCCTCTCAGCGGGTGTTCGGTTGGTCCCGACTTCATGCCTCGCTGGTGGCCGGTGGCATGCTTATGGTGGAGGGCCCCCTGGCAGTGGCCAACTTGTTGAAGATTCCCCACGGCGGTTGGTTCCCGCTGCTCATCGCCGGAGCGATGTTCCTCATCATGTCCACCTGGAAAACCGGCCGACGCCTCGTCTGGGAACGCCTCCGGATCAGCGCCATGCCGGCCGTCAAGTTTATCGCGGACATGGCCAAAAAGGATCCGCTACGGGTGGCCGGGACCGCCGTGTACATGGCCAGCAGCCCGCACACGACTCCAATGGCCCTGCTGCACAACCTCAAGCACAACAAGGTGCTCCACAAGCGGGTCGTCTTCTTCACCATCTGCGTGGACGAAGACCCTGTGGTGGACAAGGCCCACCGGCTGGAGGTAGAGCGGATGGAGTCTGGCTTCTGGCGGGTCCAGGCCCACTACGGGTTCATGGAGACCCCCAACATTCAGGCCATCCTTCGGCAGTGTGCGGAACACGATCTCGAGTTCCACGAGATGGAAACCACCTTCTTCCTCAGTCGCGAAACGGTGATCCCAAAGACCGACAATGGCGGCATGAACATCTGGCAGGAGCACCTGTTCGCCATCATGGTCCGCAACGCCCTCAGCGCCACGGCCTATTTCCGCCTGCCTGCCAACCGAGTCGTCGAGTTGGGCATGCAAGTGGAGATCTGATCGAGCTCTCCCCGGTTTCCCTGGCTTCCCTGGCACGGGCGACCTCTGCCCGAAGTCCAGGGGGCAACCTGAGTTGCCCCCGATCCAGAATCAGGAACTGGGCCCCGCCGATAGCCACTCGAACGCGCTGAAGATTGGCCTCCACACCGGAGGCCTCGTTCAGTTCAGCCGGCCGATGGACAGGCTCCCAGAAGAGGGGCGCCAATCTGCCGCCCCTTGGCCCATCAGAACTTGCTCAAGCGCTCGAGCTCCTTGACCCGCTCCAAGATCTTAGCCTTGGTCGTGCGGGTGGTGACATTGAGACCAAAACCCTCGCAACAGAAGGACGCCACGACACTGCCGTGCAAGATGGCGCGTCGGAGATTGGACTCAACCGTTCCTTTTTTCTGGGCCGCCAGATAACCAATCAAACCGCCCACGAACGAGTCCCCGGCACCGGTCGGATCGACCACCTTGCGGAGCGGATAGGCCGGCGCAATGAAGAGCCCCTTCGGCCCCGACAGAATTGAACCGTGCTCGCCTTTCTTAATGATCACGTACTTCGGGCCCATCCGGTGAATCTTGGTCAGGGCACTCACCACGTTGTCGTCGGAGACCAATTGACGCGCCTCACTGTCATTGAGCACCAGGCAGTCAATGCGCTTCAATAGGGTTAGGACTTCGGGCAATGCGATGTTCAGCCACAAGTCCATCGTATCGGCGATGACGAACTTGGCCTTGGAGATTTGATCCAGCACCCGGTGCTGCACCCCCGGAGAAATATTGGCCAAGAGAACGAACGGTGTGGACTCGTAGGCCGCCGGAAGTGCCGGTTGCCAGTGCTCGATGACACCGAGCACGGTCTCCACCGTCCGCCGGTTGTTCATATTGACCTCGTACTCGCCCGACCAATGGAAGGTCTTCCCGTCTTTCACCCGCTCCAATCCCTGGAGACAAATACCGTGCTTCTTAAACAGTGTGAGGTATTTGGCCGGAAAGTCGCCCCCCACGACACCCATCAACCGAGTCGGAGCGAAGAAGCTCGAAGCCACGGCCGCATGGCTGGCGGAGCCGCCCAACAGGCGAGGGTTTTCTAATTTTGGAGTCTTAATGGAATCCAGCGCGGTGGTACCGATGACGAGAACGCTCATAAGTGTGAAACCACCTTATCGTCAGCCCCGGGCCACGATCAAGGACACGGCACATGGAAGATAAAGCGGGGATGCTGCGGCCCGCGATTTAGCACAGCCGCTAGCGCAGGTAATCCATCAAGGACATCGACAGAATTTTGCCGCCGGTCTGGAGGGCGGCCTGATAAGAAACCTGAGTCTCGTTCAGTCGAACCAATGCCTTGGCCAAGTCGACGTCGGTCTCGCCAGAAATTTGGCCTTCGAGAGAGAGCAACCGATCGCTCACTGTTGCACTGGCGGCCTCCAAGCGGCCTTGCACAACGCCATTGGCGGCAATGTGGCGCAGGAGATTGTCGGCATCGGCCTGCAACCCCACCGCCGTGGTGGTCGTGACCGCAGCGCCAGTGCCGGCCAGCAACTGATCTTGGAACTGAATGAGGTGATTGAAAAAATCGGCTCCGGATCGAGGGTCCTCGATCAAACCAGCCGGACCTGAGCCCGTCGGGTTCGATCCTACCACGCTGGCGCTGAGTTCCTGACCTTCGGCAATGTCCAGAGACGGTATGTCCTGATTGCCATTGTAGGTCACCGACTGCACCCGACCATCGGTGCCTAGGGTCAAGGTGTAGGCCGGTTGACCATTGCGGGTGCCGGCCATTACCGAATCACCGCGCAGGTTGGTATTCACCGAAGACACAGCCTGATGGATCATCTGGGTCACCTCCGCTGCGTAAGCCTTGAGATCGTCGGCCGAGCGGATGCTGTTGGACTTCACGGCCAATTCTCCGGCCCGAGTGGCCATCTTGGACAACGAGCGCATCACCATGTTGGTTGTGGTGGCTGTCTCTTTGAGCCGGGTGACGTTGCGACCGTACTGACCCACCCGACCGCGTTCCCCTTCGAGATCCAAGGTTCGCCGCACAGCACCCGGATCGTCCTCGGGCAGCCTGACTTTCTGACCGGTGGAGATCTGCGCCTGATAGCGGGCTTGCCGTGCGGTGATGGTGCCCAGGTTGGAAATCAACCGATCGGCATAGGCTCCTGAGGTGACTCGAATCATGTCGTTGGCCTTTCGTTAAGAAACCCTAGCGCTTGAGGCTCAGGGTCGTATCCATCAGTTCGTCGATGGTGTTGATGAGCTTGGCACTCGCCTGATAACCGCGCTGAAAGCGAGTGAGGTCGGCCATTTCTTCATCAATGGAAACACCGCTGACCGAATCCCTCTGTCCCTTCAGCAAATCGGCAACCACTTTTTGGTCGGCCAACTGCTGGTTGACGGAGGAAAGCTCTTCACCCAACCGCCCGACGATGCGGTTGTAGGCATTGCCCAAAGTTTGGCCATCCAGTGCTGCTATTGGCCGGTTTCCTAACTGCGAGAGAGCCTGGGCCACCCGATTGTCGCCCCGTGCGATGGCGCTGCCGGAAACCTGCAGGGAGTTCGGATTATCCAACAGGTCTTGGTTAACACGAATATCTGCTGCGGAAGAACCCAAGAAGAAGGCCCGGCCGGTAGTACCATCGAGGGCGAAGCCGGAGGTATGCACGGCATTGACTTCGTCGATCAAGTTCTTGGCCAGGTCATTAATGCTGCTGCGCAAGTCTTTCAAACCGCCGTCACGGGCATCCAAGGTTCCGTGCACGCGACCCGAGGTAATAGCCAACACATCGGTGGTGCCGGAAGCGCGGATCATCCGCTGGCCGTCGGTATTGGTAAACGTCTCCAGAGTCTTTGCCCGGATATCGCTGGTGACCAATGAAACACCACCCACCACGATCCCCACAGAGCCGTCGGACGACTCGAACGAATCGAATCCAATCACTCCGGAAAGCGATTCCATCTTGGCTTGCCGTTGATCCCGCAGGTCGTTGGCCGAACCGCCCGAAACGGCCTCGGTCCGCGAAATCTGCCCATTCAAACGCGCGATGTCGGACAAGAGCGCATTGGCCGACTTGAGGTCGGTGTTGAGGGATTCGTCCAACTGAGTGCTCAGGGCGGATAAACGATTGTCGAGCGCCGGGAACTGGGCCGCCAGGGACGCTGCCCGACGTAGGGTAATTTCGCGCTCGGGAAGAGAAGTTGGCTGGGCGGCTAGGGACGCGAAGTTGTTAAAGAAATCGGTCAAACCCGCAGCCAACTGCTGGCCGCCTCCCACTCCGTCGGCCGCCGAGGTGCCTCCGGCGCCGCTATTGCCCCGATCAATGCTTTGTCCAAGCAGCGACTGCACTGTTTTCAAGGCGTTCTGCTGGGCCTCCAGAGAGCCACTCACCCCACCCTCGGTAATAACTTGCCTATCCAGGATTTGGTCACGGATCTGACGGATAGCCACCACCTCTGCTCCAGAACCCACCGGATCAGTGAGGCCGTCGCTGGAGGCGGTCGATTGAATGGAGACCCGTTGCCGGGCGTAGGCCGCGTTGTTGACGTTGGCCAAATTGTGGCCGGCCACCTCGACGCCCTGCCGTTGAGCAGCCAAGGCCCGAGTTCCCAGACGCAGTGTTCCCAAGAGTCCCAACATACAACGTGCTCCAAAAAGGTTTATCCGACCGCTTCGTACATTCGCCGCGCTGGAGCGCGAGAACCCAACAAGGCTCCATCGCCGGAGTAGGTACTACCTCCCTTGGCGGCAAACAAACTGCCCATGAGCCGCTGCATGAGTTCCACAGTCCGCGAGAGCAGCAAGTGGTTCTGACGGGAGCGGGCCCGGACGCGGGTCAGTAACTCGTTGTTTTCCTCTACCAACGCGCGAATCAGAGGACGGTAGTCCTCGGGCAGCAGCGGTAGGAGGTGATCGAACGACGCATCGGCCGGAGCTCCCAGGGAGCGGGCCAAGTGGGCCCGGCACAATTCGCGTTCACGACGGGCCTCCTCGATGAGAGCGGCCTGACTTTCGATGGCGGCAGAGCCGTCCAGCACTCCTTCGGCATCTCGCCGAAAGACTGTTTCCTGCTGCTGATCCAGACGGGCCAGCAGTTCACCATATTGCTGCAGCTCCATCCGCAGCGCTTCAATTAGATCCTTAATGGATGAATTCACGGGAGAGTTGTGGCGCCTGAGAAGGCCGCCTCGGGGGTTGAAATGGACACAGGGGAAGACTGACGAATCTGGAGTTCGAGACTTCGGGCGACGCCGAATGTCCCGGATTGGCTAATCTGGTCGGCCCAACGCTCGACCATCATATCTTGGTAAATACCACGAGACGACGAGGCCGGAAGAGCGCCGCCACCGAGGACCGGCTTTTGGGCCTCATTGAGCAGGTGCCGCACGAAGACGGCCTCAAACTGCTGGGTCATCTCGCGGGTCTTGTCTGCGGGAGCGGCCCCCGGAGGCCTGGAGCCCGAGTGGGCAAGGCCGGCCAGCGGAACGGAAGAAGGACTGGTTCCAATAGTGTTCATGGTTCAGCGCAAGATGAGTTCGGCCTGAAGTGCTCCGGCCTGCTTCATGGAGCCGAAGATGGCCATCATGTCGCGCGGAGTGACGCCGATGGCGTTAAGGCCGGCCGCCACTTTTTCGACGGTGGGCAGGTCGGCAATGGTCATCAGCGTGCCCTTGCGTTCATTGACGCTGGCGTCGGCCCGCTGTGTAACGGCCGTCTCGCCCGTCTGGCTTAGCGCGTTGGGTTGCGAGACATCGAAGCTGTTGGCGATGGTAATGGTCAGATCCCCGTGGGAGACCGCGCAGCTGGAGATCTTCACCTTCGATGTGGCCACGATCGTTCCGGTCCGCTCGTTGATGACAATGCGGGCGGTGGTGTCCGGGGACATCTCGATGTCTTCCAGACGGGCCACGAAATCGACAGAGGCCTGATCCAGCCCTTCAGGCATACGAACCTTGACCGAAGTAGGGTCGATGGCTCGGGCCGAGTTGGTGAACCGCTCATTGATCGCCATGGCTAATCGGGCTGCAGACGTGAAGTCCGGCTCGCGCAGCAGCAGCTCAATTTCCTGGTTCTCCACGATGCGGGTCGGGATCTCCCGCTCGACCAGGCCACCCCCGGTAATCGTCGCCACGGTGGGGTGATTCTTCTGAACGCTGGACGAAGCATTGCCACCGATGAAACCGCCCACGGCCAGAGCACCCTGGGCCACGGCGTAGATTTGTCCGTCGGCCGCGTAGAGTGGGGTTTGCACTAAGACGCCCCCTTGCAAACTGCGCGCATCGCCCATGGCAGACACGGTGACATCCAGACGTTGACCGTTCTTCGAGAAGGCCTTGATGTCGGCCGTCACCATGACCACAGCCACGTTCTTGGCGATGAGCGTCTGAGCCGGCACCTGGACGCCGAAGCGCTGGAGCAAGTTGGCGAAGCTGCGAAGCGTATAAATGGGGTTTTTGTCGCCGTCTCCGTTGAGGCCCACCACGATCCCGTAACCCACGAGCTGGTTGTCGCGCGCCCCGGCAACCATAACTAGGTCTTTGACCCGGGTGCCCAGGGCCAGCGCCTGTGAGCAGCACAGAATGCTCAATAGTGCGAAGATCCGGGACCCGCGATCTAACGCAGTCCAACAAGATGAAAAACGTTGGGGGCGCATGGTCAGAAAGGAGTAATTTTGTCGAAAGCGCGGGTGAACCAACCGCGGCGTTGGCTGTCGGAGACCACGCCCTTGGAGACAAACTTGATGGTGGCATCAGCGACGTTGTGGCTGAGGACTGTGTTACCAGGCTGGATGTCTTCTTGACGGACCAATCCTCGCAGCACGGCCTGCTGCTCCTCGCCACCCACCAGAGTCATGCGGCGGCCCTCGAGAATCATGTGCCCATTGGGCAGCACCTCGGTCACTCGGACGGCAATCCGAGCGGTGATGCGCTCGGAGTTGTTTATTGTACCGCCTCCTTCGAAGCTTTTGTCGGACTTCATGTCCATGGACGGATACTTGCCGCCACGGGTCAGAAATCCGTCTTGGCCCGCGCCGAACAGGAAGCTCGAGATGCTCGCACTAATGCCCGTCTTTTTGGCGGTTTTAGTGTTGTTCTGCTTGGCCGATTCGTTGGTCTCTTCGACCACGATGGTGAGGATGTCGCCGACATTACGGGCACGATTGTCGGCCAAGAGCAGACGAGCAGAGGACTCGATCCACAAAGACCCGTTGGCGGCCAACACAGGCACCGAAATTACGGTCATAACGGCCATCACTGCGATCGCTTGGATCGCGAAGAGCGGGCGTCGGAATTGGGGAAACTCATTCATGGGGATCGTGGATTTCTGGACCGGCTTCACAGGGGAATTAGGACAGAGTCCTCACCTTGAACGACCCCTCGGAACTCCCGTTTTGAGAGGGGATTGCGCACCCGAATGCTCTGCCCGGGATACCCGTCCTCCATGGCCTCGACCTTGGTGGTGATTTCCAGTGTTCCGGCCTGGATCCGGGCATCGACCCGTCGCCCCCGGAAAACCACCGTCTTGAGGCGGAGGCTTCGATCAGAAAGGGCCTGACCTGGAGCCAGGCTCTCGGCCAGTTCGTAGTTCTGAACCGCTGTGGGCAAAGCCTTGAGGATTCCCCGAGAGACCAGAACATCACGACGCTCAAGCACGGTTTCGACCTCGACGAGAAGTTGCCCACGCCGAAGGGCCGCAGCAGCCACCGGCACTTCGCACCAGTGACGGACCTGGATGGGTTGGAACCAAGAACCGACCGCGTCGCCCCCAACCAGCCCCTCGACCTTTAAAGAGATCAGCGACTGGAGGCCCGCGGTGGGTAGATCGAGAAGGCGTATGTCCAGGGATTCGTCGGGGATGGAGACCGAGCGCCAAGGGCGAGAAAGGCGGACCTCGATTTCGCCGCCGTTGCGGGCAAATCGGCGCTGAAGTTCTTGAGTGATCCGATCGCGAACTTCGACCTCACCCAAATCTCGCATCGCCCGGGAAACCCTGGCCGATTCTGGACCCGTCCAACGAACTAACGAAAGATCGACCCCCGCGATACGCAACGCCTCGACAACAGAAGTCCGGGAAAGCTGAGACCAGGCGCCAACCTGCGGAGCCGGGGCCACACAGACACGCGGCAGGGCCGGAACTCCCTGAATGAGATCTGTGGAGAAGACGCCTTCGGAACGGACCATCGCCCCGGTGGCGAAGACCGCGACGAGCGGCTCGGAGGCCGCCAACGTCGGACCTGGGGCTTGAGCCGCAAGGGATGCCACCCCCAGCAACAGCTGGATTAAAAGAGAGAGAGAGAACTTCATCAGCGCTTGAGGTTATTAGCCTGACCCATCATTTCGTCGGCCGCTTGGACCGCCTTCGAGTTCACCTCGTAGGCACGCTGAGCGACGATCATACCGACCATTTCCTCGACAACCTTCACGTTGGACATTTCGAGGTAGTTTTGGGCGATACTGCCGAACCCATTCTGGGCTGCATTGCCCTGCTCGGCCTGCCCGGAGGCACCGGTCTCGCGGTACAAATTGCGCCCCAAACTCTGGAGCCCTGCCGGGTTAATGAAGCGGACCAGATTGACCTGGAAGGTCTGATTGCCCTGCGCGCCTTGGGTCGTGACGGTCCCGCCCGGTGAAATCGAGACGTCGGTTGTTCCTGCGGCCACCGCCTGGAACCCACCCAAGAGAGGCAGTCCATCGCTGGTAACCCAGTTGCCGGTGTTACTGAGCTTCAACGCGCCGTCGCGGGTGAAGGCCCGACTGCCATCGGGCATCTGGACCTCGAAGAATCCATCCCCCTGAATGGCCACGTCGAACTTGTTGCCGGTATTGGTCAATTCACCGGTGGTGAAAACCTTGGCCGTGGCCACCAATTGGGAACCATGACCGATCTGGACTCCGGACGGCGCCAAATTGCCCGCACCCTGATCGGCTCCGGAAGGCCGCTCGTTCTGGTACAACAAGTCCTGGAACTCGGGCCGGGATTTCTTAAATCCCGTCGTGTTCACGTTGGCGAGGTTGTTCGAGATCACGTCGAGCTGCGTCTGCTGGGACTGCATTCCGGCGGCGGAGGAATAAAGGGCTCGGATCATAGAAGAGGGTTTTGGGAGCTGCTTAGTTTAATTGAATTTAGGCCTAGTGAATTCAGGCCTAGCTAGGTGCGCCCCCAAGGTCATTAATGACCCGTCCCATGCGGTCATCCTGCGTCTGGATGACCTTCTGGTTGGCCTCGAACATGCGCATGGCGTGGATCATGCCGACCATTTCAGCCACGGCAGAGGTGTTGGATCCTTCTAGCCCGCCGCCGCGCAGCATGGGATTGACGGAATCGGTCTTTTGCAGAGACGGATCGGTGGACTTCCAGATGCCGCCGCCCGCGGCGCTCAGCCGATTGGGAGCATTGAAGGCAACCACACGCAGCTTGCCACGGGATGCGGCCCCCTTGGAAACGGTGCCATCGGCCGCGATGGAGATCGGACCGGGGACGGTGTTATCCAACTGGACGGCTCCACCGTCGGAGAGAACTGGAAAACCCTGCGATGTCACCAACTGACCGGTCGGTCCGACGGAGAACTGTCCGCTACGGGTGTAGCCCAATTCGCCATTGGGCAACTGCACCTCGAAAAAACCGTTCCCCTCAATTGCGACATGGGTGGGAACCCCAGTAGCCTGAAACTCACCGGCCGAGAAAACCGTCGAACCTCGGGCATTGGGCAACTGGTAGCGCATGCCGCGGTCGATTTGGCTGCCGGCATCACCGGGCGGGACAAACCCCGAAGCCAGGCTAGAAAAGGAGACCTCCGTGCGTTTGAACCCGGGCACCGTCGCGGAGGCCAAGTTCTCGGAAATAGCCTCCTGCCAGCGGGCATTACCCGTCATCGCTGCAGCGGCTTGATAAATTCCGACATTCACACCTGCCGTGAAGCATCCGGAGTGCCACGCGTCTTTTATGGGGTTTCTAAGGGGGTTTTTGCTCCTATCACCCCGGCGACCGGCTCTTTCTCCCCAAGACCACCGGCAACCCAGACCCTCCTCCGGACAACTTTGCCGCGTCACCCGATTTACCCCGGAGCCTGCGAACCATTCATTCAGATCCAAACCACCCAACGACTTCGGGACTCATTCCCCCACTACCTCACCCATGCAGTGGAACTTCTAAGTCCCTCCCGACCAGGTCCATCACCAACTCCAACGGCCATTCTCTTTAAACTCCATCCCCTTCAACCGCCGTTTTCAGGTTCAAAGAGGGCCTTGAGGATTTCAGCCTGTACCGTGGGCGCACTCCATCGAGGCACCAACGGATGAAGCCGGGTCACGGCATTGCTCAGCTCATTCTAGGTAGCCCGCATTTGTCCCATCGCCTCGGAATCGCTCTATACCTTGAATTGAACCGGAAGCGGAGCCCACGTCCAGAGGGCTCCTTGGCTAAAAACAATTCAGGCGTCTCCGAAGACCGGAAACGCCTGATCGATTGGCCCCTGCGGATTTCGCCCACAGGGTCCAGAGCGGAGGCTCTTTTTACTTCTTGCTGTCCTTCTTGCAACAAGCGCCGTCCTTGGAGTCGCAGTGGCCCTTTGCCGACTTGGACGACTCATTGGAAGCACCACGCGGAGAATGCGCTGCGGAAAGTGCGGTGGCACCGAACACGGCCGAAACCAGAGCGAGAATCACGGACAATTTGAGGGTCTTCATGACTTGAGTGCGTTTGTTGTTGTGTGTGCAACACCACCCATGACCTGCCGAGGCTTCTGACGGGGTTGCTGGAAGTAATCTGACTCCTAAAGGGGGCCTGACTACAACCATTCCTGTCTGGAAATCACCCAATTTTGCTTCACACACCCGTGCACCTGAAGCCCCTTCCGATGAATTCGGATAAGCCCTCGGAAAATTGCCGACTCGCCAGACTCGGTTTCATCCCCCACGGTCACAACGTCTTGGAAGGGTGGAGGGTCGCTCGCGGCGCAAGTTGCGGGAGGAAAGTCCGAACTCCATAGGGCGCGGAGCCACGTAACTCCGGTTAGGCCGGAGATACACGCGGGAGGTCACGACGTAAGGCGTGGCCGACAGACAGTGCCACAGAGAATATACCGCCCGCGCCGAAAGGTACGGGTAAGGGTGAAAAGGCGGTTTAAGAGACCACCGCTCGCGACGCAAGAAGCGGGGCATGGCAAACCTCTCCGGGAGCAAGACCAAATAGGGGACCTTCGATGCGGCCCGCATCGTATCGGCGAAAGTCGATCGGGTTCCGGGTATCGGTCGCTCAGAGAAATGACTCTCTCCCTGGCGCAAGTCAGGAAGACAGAATTCGGCTTACAGCCCTTCCAAGACACTATCTCTCCCCCCGACCGGGGCGGGATCCCATAAGCCGATCGCCCCAACAGTCCCACTTTGAATTACGGCGATGCTTGGATTTGCCGCACAATTTCGAAAGCAACATCCAGCGCTGCCTTCGCCTGGGCTCCACTCACCTTCGGCACCTGTCTCTCCCTCACGCAGGCCACGAAATCCGACAACTCGAGCTTCAACGGCTCGTCCTTATTAATGGGTACCGGTTCCCGGACGATTCGCTTGCCGGCAAACTCACTGACAATCGTCGACTCCTTTGCCGACAACAGCTTGCGGAGCAGAGAGCTCTCCTCCTCGCCGTCCCGCGCCAACCGATACAGGAAGCCTTCCTGAACCCGGTAATCGAGGCTGATGTACACCGGATGATCGCCCCCGCTGAAGACGCGAATCTTGCGCATCCGCTCCGGGCTAATGCGACTGGCCGTAAGATTGGCCACGCAACCATTGGCGAACCGAAGTCGCGCATTGGCAATGTCCTCGCTGCGACTCAAAACAGGAATCCCCACCGCATCCACCGACACCACTGGCGACTTCACAAAAGCCATCACCACATCAAGATCGTGGATCATCAGGTCCAGCACCACTCCGATGTCCGTGCTCCGAGCCGGGAACGGCGACAACCGATGGCACTCGATGAATTTCGGAAACGGTGCTGCCTGTTCCAAATAGCTAAACACCGGGTTGAACCGCTCCACATGCCCCACCTGGAGCACTAAACCCTTTTCCTGAGCCAATCGAACGAGATCCTGAGCTTGATCGGAATTGTCGGTCATCGGCTTCTCGACCAACACATGTCGCCCCAGACTGAGTAACTCGCGAGCGATCGCATGGTGAGTCACCGTCGGAGTCACCACACTGAGAGCATCGCTCACCTCCGCAGCCTCAGCCACCGAAGCAAAAGCTCGCACCCCCCAACGCGCCGCATGAGTGCGGGCCGCCTCAGGATTGGCATCGAACACCCCGGTGAACTCCGCCAACCCCGCCTTGGCTAGGTCGGCATAAATACGCGCGTGTTCCTTGCCCAGCGACCCCGTCCCGATCACCGCCACCCGCACTTGGTTCGACATGCAGCGAAGCCTAAGCCGGAACGATTCAGTTGGGAAGAAAGCGACGGCGCAGCGGATTCTTTCCCAAGACGACCAGTAGAGAACGAAGATCGAACCCCCAACTGAGGTCCGTGCTTGAAGCCCATAATCAGCAAACAACGACGCTCTTGCGGAAGAAGACGTATCCAGCACGACCTCACCCACTCAAATCGTTCTGACCCAGCCTTACCCGAGCACCTCCGAGATAGAGCGATTTCTCCGAAAGCGCCGCGTCCTCAGACACGGAACGTCCTCAGACACCGACAGTCGCAGGGCCGGACCGCTCGGAAATCGGTCCCTATCTCAGAAACCTTTGGCGGAGGGCCTTCGGACGACATTTGGTGGCGCGCCATAGCGTTAGCCAGCACGACCTCACCCATTCAAATCGTTCGGCTCAGAGATCCCTCGGCCTAGAGAATCACTCAATGGATCCCACACGGCGGGCTGGAGTCCGAACCCATGATCAGTAATCTATCCCCATTATGTCCCTGCGTCGCTTCGCCCTCAGCCTAGCCCTTGTCCCCTCCCTCGCCCTGTCCCTCATAGCCGGAAAGTCCGACGGGCGGCTGGACATCTGGTGGTGCGACTCGGACGGCGGTGGTTCCACCCTCATCATCACGCCCGCCGGCGAGAGCATTCTCATCGACTCCGGCAACCCGGGCGGCCGCGACTCGGCCCGCATCCTCAAAGTCCTCACCCAGACCGCGGGCCTCCAACATCTCGACCACCTGGTAATCACCCACCTGCACATCGACCACTTTGGTGGCGCCGCCGAAATCGCCGCCCAAGTACCCATCAAAAACCTTTGGGACAACGGCCTCACCGACGCCGACCCGGACGGCAACCGCAACTCCACCTGGCCCCTCACCAGCAAGACCTACCGCACCATGCCTGTTGGACAGCGGCATCGCGTCGAACCTGGCATTAGCCTACCGCTGACCAGCGGCAAGACCCCCCTGTCGATACGCTGTGTCATCACCCGTCAGAAACCCGCCGAAGGAGCCTTCCCTACTCGAAAAGCCCAAGGATCCGCCCCGACCCTCAAAGCCCCGGACACCTCCGACAATGCCAACAGCTCTGCCTGGGTCCTGAGCTTCGGAAACTTCCGCTTCTTCGACGGCGGCGACCTCACCTGGAATGCAGAAACCCAATTGATTTGGCCCAACATCCGAGTTCCGGAAGTGGACTTGTTGCAAATCACCCACCACGGCCTCGATGTCAGCAACCACCCGCGCCTGCTGAGCGCCCTCAACCCCACCGTCACCGTCATGAACAACGGCCCCACCAAGGGCACCGCCGGCGAAGTTCTGGCCACGCTACGCACCCTCCCGCGGATCGAAGCCCAATACCAATTGCACCGGAACCGCCGGCCTGACGGCGTCACCAACAACATCCCCAGCGACTTTATTGCCAACACCGAAACCGGCACCGCCCACCCCATCCACTGCGCAGTACTCCCCGATGGCAGCACCTACTCCATCACCCTGCCCGGCCCCGTCACCCGCACCTACACCACCCGCCGCCACTGACTCGCCTGAGCTTCCCTGCGAGCGCAGGACTGGTCCCGCGTAGCCCCCTAAAACCGCAGCGGAGCGGGATCGGTCCGGAGCAAGCATTGGAAGCGATCAAACCCTCCCCTCGCGCACCGCGCGAAAGCCGATCCTCTCCAAAGCTTCCCTGCGAGCGCAGGACTGGTCCCGCGTAGCCCACACATCACTTCCCACCAGCCGTACGGGTGAAAGCCCGGATGTTCTGAACCTTGGCTTGTTTGGCGAAGTCCATGACCTTCACCACATCGCCCCAGTTGGCGTTCTCGTCGGCCCTCAACACCACCTTCACCTTGGAATCGGCAGCGACGGCATCCTTCAATTCATTGAGCAATTTGTCGGAGGTGACCGCACGGGGGCCCACATAGAATTGCGGAGCAGCCGCGGCAATGGTCACCACCATGGGCGGCTTCTCGGCACTGGCTCCAGCCTTCGGCGCTTCACGGGTCTCGGGCAAGGTCAGAGCCACCGAAGGGGTGTTCTTAAACCGCGTGGTTACCATCAGGAAAACCATCAACACCACCAGCACATCGATCAGCGAAATAATGATAATGGCTGGAGCAGCTTTGCGGCGGCGTGTCAGGAACTTCATGGACGCACCCCTTCAGCCCCAACGCCACCGTCAGCTCCACGAGCCGCTCCAGCGCCATTGGACCCACGCTCTCGCAGATAATGCCGGCGCATCAAGGCATCGCAAACGCTCTCCAATTCAAGCCCTATCAGTTCGACGCGCTTATTAAAAAGGCTCCAGGCGGCCAACGTGGGCATGGCCACCAGCAATCCGAGCACCGTCTTGTAGAGAGCGATCGACATCCCTTTAGCAATGAACGCGTTGTCGGCCTGGAGGTTGGTTCCAAAATCCCCCAACAGCGGAATGATGCCGTAAATAGTCCCGACCAATCCCAACAGCGGAGCAATACCCACGATGATCTCCAAGATCACCAAACCACGCTCCAAACCGGCAATCTCCTGACGGGCTCGCACCTCAAGGGCTGCCACATTCTCCGCCTTAGGCCACGGTAGGTGGTCCAAGATCGAGAGAATCAGGCGAGCCATGGGCGACGAATGACCCTGGCAAGCTCCCCGCAAACGGGCCACATCGCCATCAGCCAAAGCATCCATCAAGGGGCGTGGCAGGATGCGGTCTCGCCGCAACGACCAAGCCCGTTCCAGCACGACGGTCAAAGCCGTCACCGAAAGCCCTAGCAAGAGCCACACAAAGGGGCCGCCATCCAAAAATGATCGCATGAGTTTCTAAGGTGTTTGAAAATATACAAACCGGCCGCAGGACCGGTGTCAGTAGTAGTGAAAAGTGAAGGTAATCTCGCGAGGATCCAGCGCTTGAGCTTTCAACACGCTGGGCCATCGACCGAAAGGCGAAGCCCCCATGACCGCCGCCTCACAGGTGAAACTGAGCGTCTCACCGACAGTTGCCTCGGCGGTGGTCATCTGAGAAATCGTACCATCGCCGTGCAAACGAAACTTAAGAACCACCTTGCCCGTGCGCTCCAAGGCATAATGCCGCTCCTCCAAAAGCGCCCACCAGCGCTCCTGCACGGCGGCGATCATTCGCAGATCGTACTCACCGAAGGGAGTGCTCTTGACGTCGAAAGACGGCGAGATACTGAACCGACTGGATCCCCCTTGCTGAAGCATCTTCTCCCCGCGAATGATGCCTTTTTGTTCCATGGCCTGAGCCAAACGCTTGATGGGTTTGCGCCTTGGCGTGCCAGATTCCTGGGCTTCAACGGGCTTGCGCTCTTCTTGAGGTCGCTCGGTCGCGGCCTTGGGTTCCACCTTGGCCAATTGAGTTTCGCCCAGATTCTGAACCCCTCCCAAGGGCTGGGCCTTTTGGGAGTCTTTCTTCTCTTGGCGGACCGCCGTCTCCGGAGTCGCCGGGGCTTCTTCCTCCTTCGGTTGGGCCTGGGGCGGGGTCGGTGACGGTTTGGCCGTGTCGAAGGTCTTGGGCATCGTCTTCTGGGTGCCAGTGATCTCCGGATCCTTGAGCGCTTTTTGCGACGGAATGGCCTGACCGGACACCGCATTGGCTGCCGAGTAAAATTTGGCGTCCTTCGGCGGATCCTTTACCGCCAACGCAGGATCGACTTCGATGAAGGTCATGGGCACCTCTTGCCACGCGGGATCCTGTGCGGGATCCACGGATTTCACAGGCATTGGCAAAGTGGGTTGGACCAGATTTTTAACCCAATCCGGGGCCTGGTCGGGGGCTTTGCGAACCCACACCGCGGCGCCTGTCCACAGCAGGAAGACAAGAATATGCACGACGAGCGCGACCACCGCCGCCCACGCAAGCGGGCGGAGATCCGGCCGTCGCCAGGGAGCTGTGCCTGCTATGTCCATCATCTCGCGAGGCCAAAACTGGCGCACGGTTGCCTCGCGGGCAACGGGAAGTTGGATCTACGAGAGACGGGCCCGACTGAAACCAGGCTTGGCAGCAACGATTCTCTTTAGGCTCGGCCCCACGGTGCACCACCACGTCCTTGAGCCAACACCCGGAACCCACGACCGAAGTGCTCAGGGTGAGTCAGTGTCTGGAAGGCTCGGACGCGTTGAGTGCTCCAATCCGGGAAGCGGCCCGAACTCCGCTGAGTCGATTCGAGAATTCGCATGAGGAACCTGGATTGGCGTTCCCGGTACCACGGCACCAACCCTTGCTGCAGACCCGCCTCAGCGACGGCGCTAAAATCAACGTGGGCCGTCAAGTCCACCTCGCCCGGAAATGACAAGAGGTCGTCGAAAAACCGGTGACGGTGGTAGGCTCGCAGCGTTCCTGCCGATCGGCCGGGAGTCAGAAACTCCTCCGCCTCCAACCCGTAATCGAGGGTGATCAGACAACCCGCCTGCAACGCGGCGGCGGCCCGAGCCCACCAGGCCACCGCAGTTGGGCTTCGCTCGCGAACAAATCCGTTGGGCAACACCGATTGTAATTCTTCGGGCAAGTTCCACTCCATCGGCGCGGGGGCTGGCAGTGCGATCCAGTCGAACCGTCCCTCTTTCCAGCACACCCCCTGCTCTACCCATCGCCGCTGGGTAGCGTTCCAGCACCAGCGTTCCACCGGAAAGGCATCAAGCAGTTCATTGGAGAGAATGACCCCGCGCACCCGGGCTGGCATCGCCTCGCTCCAGACCACGCGGTCGCCGAAGCGGGCCAAACGCTCACGCTGCCAAGCCTGACGTGTCGCACTCGGCTCAACAATCCGGTAACAGAAGCGCTCACCGTCCTTGCCGCTTCCACGCATGAGCGCCTCCAGGATATCTTCCGCCCATCGGCCGTCGTGAGCCCCAGCCTCGACGATTTCTAGAGGCCCGTCGGACAATCCTTCCGATGCGCCGACTTCGTGCTCGATCCAATAAGCTAGCAATTCGCCAAAGAGGGATCCCACCGAGACACTAGTCGCAAAATCTCCGCGACGACCCACGATCCGAGGGGTGCGCTCGTAGTACCCGAGACCCGGCTCATAGAGAGCCATTTCCATGTAGCGAGACAGCGAGACAGCGCCACCCCCGGTTCCAATCGCTGCCCGGATCCGCTCGACGAGGAGTGGAGAACATTCCATCGAAGGATGGGGCATTCCTGGAGGCATGGGTTCGGAAACTTCACTCATGCGCGGGCCGGCTCCAGATCAACACTCCACAAGCGCTGCCCGTCTCGATTCAAATGGGTCACGGTGGCCACCTGGGTCACCGGAGCGATGCGGACCGACCCAAAGAATTGTTCAGTGCTCCAGGGCCCCGAGACAGCCTGCCCCGGTTTGCGCGAAGAAAACCGAACCTGCGGCCCGAAGGTGTTGTCGAGAGTTCCCGGCCCGAAGGTGCCCGCGTGGAGAGGGCCACTGACAAACTCCCAAAAGCCGTCGAATTCGGAAAACTGAGCCTGGGCGGGGTCATAGAAATGCGAGGCGCAGTAATGCACATCCGCCGTCAACCAGACCACATTGCGGACTCGATGGTCCCGCAAATGGCGCAACAGCGAAGCGATCTCTAATTCACGACCCAAGGGAATCCCGTCCCCATTGGCCCCATTTTCGAAAGCTTCGGCGCCATCGCGGACCAACAACCCGAGGGGCATATCCGAGCACACGAACTTCCAGGTGGCCGTGCTGGCCGCGATGGATTCCTTCAACCAATCCAGTTGGGTACGTCCCAGATAATCGGTTTCTGGACCGGAGATGGGCTGGCGGTTGGAGCTGTTGGGACCCCGGTAGGAACGCAGGTCCAGAAAGAACAATTCGCAATGAGGCCCGCGGCGGATGCGCCGATAAATTTGCCGCTGCGGATGTTTCCGGATGGGCATGTACTCGAAGAACGCCTGTCGCGAACGGGCTGCGAGTAAGTTCACGTCGCGAACCCGATACCCCGCGGAAACGGGCAGCAACTCTCCGGGATACCAGTTGTTCAGCACCTCATGGTCATCCCATTGGGCAAACATCGGAACTCGGGCATTGAAACGCCGGACATGGGCGTCCAACACGTTGTAGCGGTAGTTGCCACGGAACTCGCCCAAGGTCTCGGCCACCTTCGATTTTTCTTCGGTGACCTGATTTTTCCAGAGGGTTCCATCCGGAAGTCGCATCTCGGCTGCTAACAAATTGTCGGCATAGATCGTGTCTCCGCTGTGAACAAAGAACTGCGGATCCTGGGCCAACATCGACTGGTAAGTGCGCATACCACCACGCCCCTCATCGATGCCGTAGCCCTGACCGCAGGTGTCTCCCGACCAGACAAAATGCACTTCCGAACCCGGGCCCATGGCCGTACCGGCCGTGACCAACGACCCTGCCTCCCAGTCTCCAGCCACCCCTTGCCGATCCTCGAAGCACACCCGGTAGAAGATACGACGACCCGTCGGGAGGTCCCGAAGGAGCATTTTGGCCGTGTGATCGGACTCCGGACCCGTCACCGGTCCCACCCGTCGTTGCCGAGTGCGGAACGACTCGTCCTCCGACCATTCCACCACCATGCGGGCCGCCTGATCGCACCGGCTCCAGATAACGGCCGATGAGGCCTCCACATCGCCACTGGCCACTCCATGAGTCACGAGCGGGCGTGCTCCCAAATGCACGGCCGGCAACGCGCCGATCATTGGCACGGTCCAATGACCACCCACTGCAGCCAGAGCCGCACCAAACTGCCGCCGGGAAAGCTTTGCCATAAGAACGATTGGAAGCCACCGCCCCCTCCGGATCAAGAGCCAGCCCTTCCTAAGCCTCCGATTTCACCCAAACGCATTCTGTAGGACACCCAACAGTGCGTTGACCTCCGCCGGCCCGGTTCATACCGTCGCTGAGCTTTATGCACGTTCTTGTTTGCGACCCCATCTCCCCGCGCGGCATCGCGTATTTCCAAGCACGCCCTGAATTCAAGGTAACTGTCCTGTCCAAGCGGCTGTCCGAGGCAGAATTGCTGCCCTTGCTGGCCGACGTGGAGGCCCTCGTAGTCCGCTCTGAGACGAAGGTCACCCAGGCGGTGCTGGATGCGGCTCCGAAACTCCAGGTCGTCGGGCGCGCCGGGGTGGGTATCGACAACGTCGATGTCTCCGCAGCCACCCAACGGGGCGTCGTGGTGATGAACACCCCGGCCGGCAATACCGTCACCACGGCCGAATTAACCTTCTTCATGCTGGGTGCCCTCGCCCGCAAGATCCCCGCCGCCCACGCCACCATGGCCGCGGGCAAGTGGGACCGTAAGGCGTTCCAGGGAATTGAGATCCAAGGCAAGACCCTCGGCGTACTGGGCATGGGCCGTATTGGTTCGGAAGTCGCCAAACGGGCCCTCGCCTTCGGAATGCGAGTGATCGCCTATGACCCCTTCCTCACCGAAGCCCGTGCCCGCCAATTGGGGGTCGAACTCGTCGCCGACACCGATGCCATCTACCGCTCTTCGGATTTCATCACCGTCCACATGCCGGTGACACCAGACACGCGGGGCATGATCAACTCGGAATCCATCGCCAAGATGAAGCCCGGCGTGCGAATCGTGAACTGTGCCCGCGGCGAGATTGTCAACGAACCGGACCTCATTGCCGGACTAGAATCTGGAAAAGTCGCCGGGGCCGCTCTGGATGTCTTTAGCTCTGAACCTCTCGCGGCGGACCACAAGCTCCGGTCGCTCCCCAATGTCGTCCTCACCCCGCATCTCGGAGCGAGCACCGAAGAAGCCCAAGAGAAGTGCGGCCTAGAAGTCGCCGAAATCATCAGCGCCTTCCTGCTCACCGGCGAAGTTCGCAACGCGGTCAACCTCCCCGGAGTCGATGCCAAGGCCTTTGAACAAGTCCAACCCTATGTGGCGTTGGGCGAGAAGCTCGGCAGCCTCCTCAGCCAACTTGCACCTCCGGGGGTAGACCGTTTGTATGTCACCTTCGGCGGAAAGGCTCAGGACCTCCCGGCGACCGACCCAGTAACCCGCGCCATCCTCAAGGGGTACCTCAACGCCAGCGGAACCGGGCCGAAGGACATCAACAACATCAACGTGCGCTCCATTGCTTCCAACCTCGGCCTGACCGTCGAAGAAAAGAAATCCGATGAGCCCGTCACCTTCAATGAGTGGCTGCACGTCCAGTTGTTCCACGGCAATACCAAGGTGGGCAGCGCTGGAGGTACTTTCTTCGGATCGTCTCAAAACCCCCGGATCGTCCGAGTCTCGAGCACTCCGGTAGAAATACCGACTTCGGGCACCATGCTCCTGCTCAACAACCAAGACCGACCGGGCATGGTGGGAAAGCTCGGCAGCATTTTGGCCGATCACAACGTCAACATCGCCAGCATGAGCCTTGGTCGTGAAACCGAGGGTGGACTAGCCCTGACGGTGCTCGTGCTCGACAGCCGCCCGCCCAAGGCCTGTCTGGATCAATTGGCAGCCGATCGATCGATTTCCAACGTCCGTGTGGTGACTTTGTAAATTACTCTTCGGCCAACGACCTCTCTGAGACCCATCGGCCCGTAGCGCGAAAACGCTGCGGGCCGTCGTCTTTTGGACACGACATCCTCAGCCCACGAAACCCGGGCGATACTGAGTCTTAACCCACTGATTGGCTGAAGGCAGATTTCGGATTTTGAGCGCCTTGGAATCCCATTCCAGACGCTGACCCGCCCGGATGGCGAGGTTGCCCAGGAGCAAGGTTTCGGTCACAGGTCCGGCCACATCGAAGGCAGACTGCGCCTTCGGCCCGCCTTTGCAGGCCCGAATCCATTCCTGATAGTGGGCCCCCTCGGAATCAGTGTATTTTTCAAACCTCTCAGGAATGGACTTGAGTTCGGCCGCAGTCCGGCCTGACCGGAGTTTACCGCCTCCGGGCAAACTCTCGTAACTGGTTAACAACGTGTCTTCCGAACCCACTATCAGGACCCCATTGCCCCCGTAGGTCTGACCGGGGAACAAGTGCGTCGGCGGCAAGGATCCACCATCGTACCAATGGAACCGCAGCGCGGCCTGACCTCGACGGGCCGGAATATCCCAGACCACGTGCGAACGCACCGGGCCGGTTTCGTCATTAGCCCCCTCCGACGTGGCCTCGACGGCACTGGGATTGGACAAATCCATCGACAACGTAGGCACGTTGAGTAAGTGGCACCCCATGTCACCGACGGCACCAGTCCCGAAGTCCCACCAACCGCGCCACTTGAAGTGGCCCCATGCCGGATGATACGGGCGCTCTGGAGCGGTCCCAAGCCAGAGGTCCCAGGACAATTCCTTCGGAACAATCGGCCGATCGGTCGGGCGCTGAACTCCCTGGGCCCACCAAGGGCCGGGACGATCGGTCCAGCAGTGAATCTCCCGAACCGTTCCGAGCACCCCTGCCTTAACCCACTCGGCGTCCCTCCGCACGGCTGCCCGCGACATGCCTTGGTTGCCCATTTGCGTGGCCACGCCCGCCGCCCGGGTGGCCCGGGTCAATTCGCGGGCCTCCCAAATCGTGTGGGTCAATGGCTTCTGGCAATAGACATGCCATCCGTGCTGGACCGCCCGCATCGATGGTGGGAAGTGCGTGTGATCGGGCGTCGAAACGGTAATCGCGTCGATCTGGTTGCCCAACTGATCGAACATTTCACGCCAATCGGCAAAACGACGGGCCGAGGTGAAGGTCTTGCCGGCTTGAGCCAAACGGCCGGAATCCACGTCACAAAGCCCGACGATGTTCTCGGTGGCACCCACTTGGGTGACATCGGTCCAACCCTTTCCACCCACGCCAACCGCCGCAATTCGGAGCCTCTCATTGGCTCCAAGCACCCGCCGTCGACTCACATAAGGGGCTTGGCATCCGGCCAGATAAGCCCCTCCGGCGAGCACGATGGAATCCCTGAGAAATTGACGGCGTGACGGGGAGTTCATGAGTCCAACGGTGGTCCTACTCCGCGATCTCCGGCAAGTCGGATTCGCCCGGCTGAGCGCAAACTTATTTTGTACACGTCCCGCCGCCGTCCGGTTTCCAGGGTTGGCGACACGGGCAGGAACAGGCAAGGTGTTGCACGTTTTCCAAGTCATCCGATGGCCTCCACTGTTGCACCTCACGCTCCGTCTTGGCGCCGCCTCCTGCAAACCGCAGGTCCGTTGCTGGGTTTGGTCTTTGTCTTGGGACTGCTGGCACTCAGTGAAGAGGCCCGCCCCACCCTCTTCACGGGCCGCAACGCGGCGATTGTCCTCACCCAAACCGTCATCGTGGCCTTGGGCTCGATTGGCATGACGATGATCATTGTCAGTGGTGGCATCGATCTCAGCGTTGGAGCCGCGGTCGCCTTCAGTTCTGTGGTTGGAGCCAAGATGCTGACCGCTGGCCACAACTCCTGGATGGCGGCAGCGGCTGTGATGGGTACTGGGGCGCTCATCGGCGCAGCCAATGGAGGACTCATCGCCGGACTGCGCCTCTCTCCCTTCATCATTAGTCTTGGAATGATGGGAGTGGTGCGTGGGGGCGCCAAGTGGATCAGCGGCAAGCAGGCCGTCTACAACCCCGAGGGCAGCGGTCTCAACACCCTGATGGAGCGAACCAACCCGCAAGGCTTCCTGCCTCTGCCTCCGGGCGTTTGGATTACCTTGGGCCTGGCGGTAGTCGCTAGCTTCATCATGCGCCGCAGCGTTTTTGGTCGCCATGTCTACGCCATCGGGTCCAGCGAACCGGCCGCTCGCTTATGTGGAGTCCGGGTGCAACGGGTCAAACTATTGCTCTACACACTGGCAGGAGCCTTCTTCGGATTGGCCGGATTAATGCAGCAATCCCGACTCACCCAGGGGGATCCTACGGTGGCCGTCGGTCTCGAATTAGACATCATCGCCGCCGTCGTGATCGGCGGGGCCAGCCTCAACGGTGGCATCGGTGGCATCGGTGGCTCGCTGATGGGAGCCCTCTTGATGGCGGTTCTGCGCAATGGCACCAACCAACTCGGCTGGGATTCCTACATTCAGGAAATCATCATCGGCGCGGTGATTGTCATGGCCGTGGGCCTAGACAAATGGCGCCAGGGTCGCGCGCACTGACGTCCGACGCCCCTCCACGATGGGCGACCCTTTTTTGAACAACGCAGGCCCGGTGCGCTCGGCCACTCTGGCGCGAGTAAACTCTTCGATTTTGAGGCATTCTCGGTTTGAATCGCTCGCACATGGACAAGCGGTTCTACATCACCACGGCGATTGATTATGTGAACGGGGCTCCCCACCTGGGGCACGCCTACGAAAAGGTGGTGGCCGACGTCATCGCTCGGGCTCGGCGAAGCCTGGGACAGTCTGTCTTCTTCCTGACCGGATTGGACGAACACGGCCAGAAGGTCCAGCAAGCGGCCCACGATTTAGGCCAATCGCCTCAAGCCTACTGCGATGACCTCGCCGTCCAGTGGAGTTCCTTCGTCCAGTCCCTCGGGTTGAGTCACGACGATTTCGTTCGCACCACCGATGCCCGTCATCAGCACATCGTGGCGGCGTTGCTCAACCGACTCCACGCGACGGGTCACTTTTACAAGTCGGCCTACCGGGGATTTTATTCGGTGAAGGAGGAAACGTTCCTCACCGAAAAAGACCGCAATCCCGACGGTTCCTGGGATCCGCAATGGGGCGTCGTGCAGGAACTGGTTGAGGAGAACTGGTACTTTAAGCTGGGTGAGCACCAAGCGTGGTTGGTCGAGTACCTTGAAAAGAATCCCGAGTTCGTCCAACCCACCAACCGGCGCAACGAGGTCCTGGGTTTCCTGCGTTCCCAGAAGCTCGAAGACCTCTGCATTTCCCGTCCGTCCTCTCGACTCTCCTGGGGAATCCCCCTGCCCTTCGATCCCGGCTATGTGACTTACGTCTGGTTCGATGCGTTGGTGAACTATTTTTCCATCCCAGCCGCCTTGGGCGACCCCGCGGCACTCGCGCCCCTCGGCAGCCCAGCGCCCGCCAGTTCCAGCTTGTCCGTTTGGCCCGCAGACATTCATTTGATCGGCAAGGACATCCTCAAGTTCCATGCCGTGTACTGGCCGATCATGCTTCACGCCCTTGGAGCCCCGTTGCCCAAGACCATTTTAGTCCACGGTTGGTGGCAGAAGGACGGCGCCAAGCTCAGCAAGAGCACGGGCAACGTGGTGGATCCCCTGGCCATCATTGGCGAATGGGGGTTAGACGCCTTCCGCTACTACGTCGTCCGTGAATTGGGCATTGGCCCCGACGGCAACTGGACCGACGACGGGTTCCGTGTCCGCTACAACTCGGAATTGGCCAATGGACTGGGCAACTTGCTCAACCGGGCGGTCAACATGCTCAACAAGTATCGAGCGGGCGTGGTCCCTTCCCCGTCCAGCACCCTCGCGGTGGAGGCCACGGCGGCCGTCGAGAAAACGCGCGCGTGCTACCTGGCCAACGACCCGCAAGGAGCCCTCATCGCGGCCTGGGAGCTGGTGAATCGAGCCAACCTGTTTGTCGAAGAGACCAAACCCTTCCACCTGGCCAAAGATCCGGCGCAGTCCGAACTATTGGATTCGGTGCTCTACAATTTGGTGGAGTCGTGCCGAATTCTGGCCGTGCTGGTGCAACCGGTGATGCCGGCAATCGCCGACAAGATTTTCGCCCAACTCCAGGTCGGCGGCGCAGCCTCGGATTGGAAGCAATCGGCCTGGGGTGGTCTGGCGCAAGGGCACCAGGTCGGCGCGCCCATCCCGCTCTTTCCCCGCAAAGATCTCGCTCCGAAATAACCCACGGAGGTCTGCCTGCTTGCTCGAAGATCTGCGACCGCTCCGCTGGCAAGTCACCGTCGATCTTCATCGGGGTTGGTCAGGATTGATCGGGGTCGATCCGCGTTGAAGTCTAGTGAGGTCGATCTCTCGCGATAGAAATCTCGCGATAGATATTCTCCCCAACCTTAACCAGCTCCCCACCTCAAGCAGCTCCCCTCATCAACCAGCAAAGGCCGAGGCGAGCGCACCCGCTACGTCCCAATGCCTGCCCGCGGCCCGACCGCTCTGAGCCTCAGGGAACCTTCACCTTGGACAGCAGCGTGCCGACGATGTTTTCTGTGGTCACTTCTTCGGCTTCGGCCTCATAGGTGAGCAGAATGCGGTGCCGCAAAACGTCGAGAGCGATGCGCTTCACGTCCTCCGGTGTCACATAGTTGCGACCCTCGATGAGTGCGCAGGCCCGTGCAGCCAAAGTCAGATTGATCGTGGCCCGCGGGCTGGCACCGATTCGAACCAGGCGCTTGAGTTCCGGCGCTACTCCGGAACCCGAGGCTGCCTCACGAGTCGAAATCACCAGACGAACAATGTAGTCGCGCACTAGCGGATCCACATGGATCGAGTTGACCAGAGTCTGATAGGCGGAGATTTCCTCCGGCTTCACGACCGAGTCGATCGTGAGCTGCGGGCGGGTACTGGCCATGCGATCGAGGATGATCAATTCCTCCTCGGCCGACGGATAGCCCACCACCACCTTCAACATGAATCGGTCCATTTGAGCCTCGGGCAAGGGATAGGTTCCCTCCTGCTCAATAGGATTCTGAGTCGCCAACACTAGGAAGGGATCCGGCAACGGCCACGTCTTGTCACCGATGGTCACCTGGCGCTCTTGCATGGCCTCCAGCAATGCGGACTGCACTTTGCTCGGGGCGCGGTTAATTTCGTCGGCCAGCACCAGATTGGCGAAAATCGGTCCCTGTCGGGTTGAGTAAGTCCCCTGCAACGGATCATAAATCAGCGTTCCAGTGATGTCGCCCGGCAGCAAATCAGGCGTAAATTGAATCCGCGAAAATTGACAATCCGTGGCTCGGGCGAGTGCGCTGACGCTGGCGGTCTTGGCCAAACCGGGCAACCCTTCGAGCAAAATGTGACCTCGGGCCACCAGGCCCACCATCAACCGATGGATGAGTTCTTGTTGCCCCACGATCACCCGAGCCATCTCTGAGCGGACCCGACCCAGATGTTCACTGGCAGCACGGTACGGAGCGAGGGATGTAGAATCAGTGGGGGCACTCATGGCTGAATCGATTGAGATGCAAACAATCAGTGAACTAGGCTTGAAGTCCAGCCTCACACCGAACTTTCACCCCAATAAAACAATATTGCCGACCCTCCACACCAGAATGCTCTCGCCCTGAAAGCCGGGTCGGGTTCCTATAGGCACCCAAGCATGTACCTCGCTCGTTGGCTGATACTCTGGACCCTGACCGCATCGGTCGCTTTTACCGCCGAGCTTCCCACCGTAGAAGGAGCATTGGGATGGATGCGTAAGGGCGACTCCACGAATGCGATCGCCACACTCAGCGCCTTGCTCAAGCAAAAGCCCGACGAAGTCCGAGCATGGCACTTACGAGCCCAGATCCGAGGTCTGAGTGGCGATGCTGACGGGGCAATTGCGGACTTCGGAGAAGCCATTCAGCGCAACCCCAAATCCCCCTATCTGGTCCAAGAGCGCGGAATGCTTCATTTCCGTCGCAATGACATGGAAAAGGCTCTCATCGATTTCGATCGAACCAACGAAATTGATTCTCGGATGGCGCCGCAAAATTGGCAGCGCGGCATCGCCCTCTATTACGCCGGACGCTACGCAGATGGACGCCGGCAGTTCGAGCTGCACCAGACGGTCAATTCCGACGACGTGGAGAATGCCGTCTGGCACTTCTTGTGCGTGGCACGCGAAAAAAACCCGGAGACTGCACGCGCCCGATTAATTCCCATCCAGGGCGATGTGCGTGTCCCGATGAAAGAAGTCCACCGACTCTTTTCTGGGTCAGCGACGCCTGCCGACGTGATCAAAGCCGCCGAGGAGACCTCGGCCGAGCCCAAGGCTAAACAAAAACACCTTTTCTACGCCCGCCTCTATCTGGGCCTCTATTTCGAAGCGACCGGGGACAAGACCCGCGCCGCCGAACACATCCGCACGGCCGCCGACATGGCTCCGCGCGACGACTACATGGGCGATGTCGCCCGTGTCCACGCCCGCCGTTTGAAAGAATGAACCCTCCTCCGACCGATTCCCCTAACTCCAGCAATGGCCCGCGACGCGGATCCGACCGACCTGCTCGCGGACCTCGATTCGTCCAGCAACGCCGTCCTTTCAGCCCGCAGCAAAGCCCGCAGCAAGACCGTCGACCCGGCGCCGGACGGCCAGTTGCCGGACGGCCAGTTGTCCATCCAGAGGCACGGAATCCGTCACCCAGACCGGAGGGAAGACACCCCCAGCCTCCACGAGGAGAACTTGCCGATGAACCGGGAGGAATTCCGCCCTCCCAGATGACTCCGCTGCAATTGGCTGTTCGGATCGTGAGCCGTTCCACCCCCGAGAACCCAGCGGACATGGTCTTGCGCCAAACGCTCTTCCGTCGTCGGGGTCTGTCGCCCTCCGATGCCACTTGGGTCAGTCGGGCCGTTTTTAGTTTTTTCCGATGGGAACGCTGGTTGGCCGCTGATCGCCCCCTAGAATCGCGCATCGAAGATGGCTTACGCCTGGCGGCTCGGTTCGCCGCAGAACCAAAAACTTTTTCCAACGATGAACTGGTCCGCAATACCCTGCCTGATTGGGCGGCCCAACATCTGGCGGTCACACCCGAATTAGCTCGCTCACTTCAACGCGAACCCAGCCTCTGGATCCGAAGCCGACCCGAATCCAGTGAAGAGCTGTCTCAACGTCTTCGCGATCTTAAGCCCGGCCCTTTCCCCGACTCGTACCAGTTCACAGGCCGGGATGACCTCTTCATAGACCGAGGGTTTCAAGCCGGCCAATTCGAGATCCAGGATATCGCCTCTCAGGCCGTGGGACGCATTTGCGCTCCGCGAGCCAGTGAGGTGTGGTGGGATGCCTGCGCGGGCGAGGGCGGCAAGACCCTGCACTTGTCAGCACTAATGGGTGGCAAGAGCCTCATTTGGGCCAGTGACCGTGCGGCCTGGCGTCTTGATCGCCTCCGCCAGCGGGCCGGCCGGGCCAAGTGCTTCAATTATAGGGCTGTTCATTGGGACGGCTCGGAACACCCGCCCACGAAGACCCGCTTCGATGGCATTCTCCTCGACGCCCCCTGTTCTGGATTGGGCACCTGGGGTCGCAATCCCCATTCCCGATGGACAACTACAGTCCAAGACATCGAGGAACTCGCAGCCATTCAGCGAAAGTTGCTCCAGAACGTGGCCGACTCCCTGAAACCGGGCGGTCGATTAATCTACGCCGTCTGCACGCTAAGCCGTGCCGAAACAACCGAGGTCGCCGACTGGTTTACCCAGGAGCGCAGTGACTTGGATACCCTCGCCGTGATCAATCCGTTCCAGCCTGACGAGCCTCCGGTCACCCAGTTGCAACTGTTGCCTCAGGACACCGGCGGCAACGGCATGTTTGTCGCCGCTTGGACCAAGCTCTAATAGGGGCTAACAGGGTCTAACAGGGTCTAATAGGGGCCTCACAGCGCCTCAAGGACAACTCCGCGGGGGCCGCGGAGTTGTCTCTCTCAAGCAGAGTCAGTCCTTCAATTAAGCCTTGAGTCCCAGGCCGAGACCATCGCGGCAGTAGCGAATGCTCTTCTCAAGTTCGTCGCGCTGCCGCTGCTTGTCACCGCCATCGTACTGATCCATCGCCTGCCCACGACGGGCGACGGCCAGGAATCGTGCAAATTCTACGGCCGACTTCTTGGGAAAAGCCTCCCAGAAGGAGTCCTGGTAGTACGGAAACTCCACGGCGAATCCGCCGATGGTCTCGATGTTCACCGCCACACCCGGGCACAATTGCGCGTACCGATCGAAGTACCGATTCAAGTCCACACAGCCTCCGTCGCCCATCGCCGTCCACTGCACCTTGCAACCCTTGTCGGTCTGCCAAATGCGCGAATCCCGCAAGCTGGTGGTAATGGCGTAGGGACCGAGTTTCTCCAAGCTGTCCAAGGGATCTTCGAGAGTCCAAGCCGCATTGCCGGAGTCCATGTTGGCACCGACAAACTCGCGACCGGCTCCTTCGATCAAGGTGATCAATTCTTCAGCCGTCATGTCGCCCGCGTGGTTTTCCACCGACACTTTTACACCCAAATCCAAGGCCTGATTCCGGCAGGCCTTCAATACCTTAACCGTGTCGGCGATCCGCGCCTCGATTCCACCCGGAGTCCGACGATCATCGCGCGAACCCAGCACCACCCGGAAGGCGGGTGAACCCACCGCCTTAGAAAGGCGCAGCCCCAAGGACAAATGCTCCTCGGCAGTGCCCCAGTCCTTTTTGAACGACTTGGAAGTCGGACAAATGCTCCAGGAACCGAGCAAGATTTCCACGCCCTTGTCTGCGGCGTACTTGCGCAGTTCTGCTGCGGCCGAGGTTTCCATCGAACCCAGTCCGGCCAGGTCAGTGATGAAGAGGGTATCGAGTTTCAACCCGGCTGCGTAATCCACCAACTCACGCCCCTTCCATCCCCAAGCCCGGACGGCGAAGTTGTCGATGCCTAGCTTGATGCGGTTACCCGAGGCATCACGACGAGCTGCAACGGCGGCCGAGGCGACGGGAGCCACGAGAGCGGAGGCGCCAGCCACGGCGGCGGCGGTGAGGAATTTACGTCGGTTCATGGTTTGAGGAGAGCTTTTGCCGGGACACGTCATTTTGGCCAGAGCGGAAAACCGTCCGAGTTAGGAAACAGGCGGCTCCGAAACCAGCGGAACCGACTCGGACGACTGGGGATCCTGAGGCAAGCCGTAGGTCTCGGCCAAACGACGGGCCATGCGGGCCTCGGCCCTGAAGTCACCGAACCACCACCGCAAGTACAACCCGTTAGCCGCACTCCATCCGCACCAAAGAACAGCCCAACAAAACCAGACCGTGGAATCCACCTGGTCCCAAAGCCTCCAGGCGCTCAACAAGATCATCAGCCCCCAGACCGCACAAAAATGCAGGGTGTACACCGAAAAGAACGACCCCGGGTTTTCATAGCTGAACCCGCTCAATTTGGGCGAAACATGGGGATAGAAGTAATCAGCCTCCAATTCCGAGGCGATGAGGACCTTCGCGCCCAAGAGCATATTGATTCGGGCCTCGAGGGCTCGAGCATGGACTCGGGCAAAGTCACAAAAGTGCAGGAAGAACGAGGCCGTAACCCCGGTGCTGATCAACCCAAAACAAACTACGAACCACCCCATCCAACGGTCCCACAAAAGCAAGCCAATGGCAGTCAACGTAGACACTAACAGGAGCGAGAAGAACTTGCGGTTGTAAGCATATTGCATGGCCCGCATGCGCTCTAACTGACGGGTTAGGGCGTCGTATTCCAGACGGGTTCGTTCCGCGGGCGAAAGTCCGCTGGTATCGAGGGGGGGCTGTGTTTGCAGGTTCATTCGTGGGTTGCCTCGTTGGGTATCGATGGAGCCGCCGCCCCCTTGACGGCCTTGAACATGGCCAGACAGCGACCGCGCTGAACATCGTGCTGAACGATGGGTGACACGTATCGGCTTCGGGCTAGCAAGATCGGTCGGGCCCAAGGCTCTTGGATGCAATCCGACGGTGCATCCGCCAACTCCGGCACCCATTGTCGAACAAAGGCTCCATCCGGATCACATTTCTCACCCTGGGTCACTGGGTTGAAGATTCGGAAATAGGGGGCGGCGTCGGTGCCACAGCCCGCACTCCACTGCCAACCGCCGTTGTTGGCGGCCAAATCGCCATCCACCAAGGTCCGCATGAAGTAGCGTTCACCTCGCTGCCAAGAGACCATCAGATCTTTGGTCAGAAACATGGCAACGATCATTCGGAGCCGGTTGTGCATCCACCCCGTGGCATTCAGGCATCGCATGGCCGCATCGACGATCGGATATCCGGTCTGACCGGCGCACCACGCGTCAAACTGAGCGTCAGTTCCCTGCCACTGAATCTGATTGTACTCCGGGCGAAAGGCCCCCGCTGCGACGCGCGGATGATTGGTTAGAATCTGAATGTAAAACTCACGCCAAATGAGCTCACTGAGCCACGTGTCGCAGGATTTCAGACTCGTCGCCGTCGTGGCCCTGGACCGGGCCGTTTGCAATCGATCCAGAACCGTCCGGATTCCCACCGTCCCAAAACGCAGATGTGGTGAGAGTTGCGAGGTGCCAGGATTCTTTTCGAGGACGTTGCGTCCATGGTCATAGCCGAAAACGCGCGCCTCCAGAAATGCTTCCAGAGCCTGCAGTCCGGCCCTTTCACCGGCTGGGAAGAGACTCTGCGCCAACGGGTGGCCCAGCGCCTCACCGCCATTGGGCAGGGGCAAGGATGGCGGCGATGGCATCGGCGACTTGGGTGCGCCAATCCGCGGTAATGGCCCGGCCACCGGCAACGTTTTCCAGGCACGGGAATACGGTGTGAAGACACTGAACACCGTGCCGGTGCGAGTCAGCACCTCCCGCTCTTCATGGATTACCGCGTCTTTATGAGACCGAAACCCGATCGAGCGCTCCTTCAAGGCAGCACGAACCCGCTCATCACGAGCCATCGCATAAGGCTCGTAGTCCCGATTGGTGAACACCGAAATGGCACCCACCTCGCGAGCCAACGCCGGGATAACCTCCTCCGGAGGCCCTCGACGCACCACCAATTGGTGCCCTAAACTCTCGAGATTTCGCGACAACGCCTCCAGGGATCGCAGCAGGAAATTCACCCGAGCCGGCCCTACGTCCGGGGACTGCAAAATCGCGTCATCCCAACAGAAGACAGTTACCAAACGGTCCGATTCGCTATAGGCCTGCCATAGCGACGTGTTGTCGGTAACTCGAAGATCGCGGCGAAACCAATGGAGAACCGTTTTCAAGATGAGACGCTTAGCATGCCGCGGTCATTGTTCAACTCGAAGTCCAGACACGCGGTCCGGTCATTGACGAACCAACCTCATTTATGCCCTAACGGAATCGGACCTGACGGAACGGATTCCGTAAACCGCCCTCGCCGTGAAAAGAGAAAATGCCAGGGTACCCACGGCAGACGCGGAACAAGCACCGTTGCTGCCTTCCGGCCCTGGCGGGGTTCACAAGTCCACGTTCCATGGGCCCTGGCACGAACAAATTAGGGTCAGGCATCCCTGTCGAACAAGGGGAATTCCCTGAATCTTCGGCTACGGACCCTCTAGGGAACGACTAAGTTCGATCGGTCGTGCTGGCTGCGCCTTCCTCTGCCGGCCATTTTTGCCGCTCCTCCCTAAATACTGGGAATAAACGGCTCGTTTCAGCGTGTTCCTCGGCAAGAATTGAGGTTTTTGGGCTGTTTTAGGGGCTGGCACAGCCACTGCTTGAACCCACTCGCCATGAGTAGCGTCGCTGAAATCGAGATCACTAAAACCCAGACGGTCCAGTTACCTCTGGGCCTTTTGGGCTTTGAGCGAATCAAGACTTACTCGCTCATTACCAGAGCCGATCAAACACCCTTCCACTGGCTCTCAGTCCCTGATGGAGGCGATCTCGCCTTCTTGGTGGTGCCTCCATGTCTGGTACTGCCCGATTACGCCCTCGATATGAGCGACGCCGACGCGGACTTTCTGGAGATCCGGAATCCCAACGACACTCTGGTCTTCAACATCGTGACCCTGAAATCGGATGGATCGGCCACCGTAAACCTTAAGGGCCCCATCGTGATCAACCGACACACGATGATCGGAATGCAAGTCGTGTTGAGCCAGTCGCAATACGCGATCAAACACCCGATCCAAGCAACCTGAAGCACGCATACCAAGGAGGGTCTAATGCTGATACTTTCACGAAAAGTCGGAGAGAGCCTGGTCATCGACGGACGAGTGATTGTCAAAATCATCCGCACCGATGGTGACACGGTCAAAGTGGGCATCGAGGCCCCTGCCGACATCCCTGTCCATCGACAGGAAGTCTACGACGAAATCCAAAAGGCTAACCGAGAGGCCGCCACTCGGATCCCCCTACCCCACTTGCCGACTTTTGGAAAACCCAAAAGCCCAACGGCCTCCACCCCTTTAAGTCCTGCCAACAACCAAACCCATAGTAAAACTGTATGATTATCAGTTCCAACTTGGCTGCACAATCGGCCGCCAACGACCTCACTAACACATCCGCAGCACTCGCCAAGTCCTTGGCCAAACTCAGCTCGGGTTCACGCATTGTGAATGCGTACGATGACGCGGCCGGAGTCGCCATCAGCCTGCGCTTCGACGCCAAGATAGAGCGAGCCAACGCCGCCCGGGATAACGTGGCCAACGCGATGTCGTTCACCAACACCCAGGACGGCTACCTCAAGCGGGTGTCCAAGACCCTCAACCGTATGAGCGAACTGGCCATGCTCTCGCTCGACGGTACTAAGAGCGACGCCGACCGGGCGCTCTACGAAAACGAATTCGATCAGCTCAGCAGCTACATCACCAACGTGGGCGGCAAGGAGTTCAACTCGGTCAGCCTGTTCTCGGCGGCAAACGTGGCGTCCGTCATCGATTCCGAGGGCACCTCCTTCAACATGACGGGTGTGGATCTAGATTCTGTCACCTACACCTCAGTCACCGGCAGCTCAATCGCGACGACCGGTTTCGCGACGACCGCACTCAGCGGCATCCGCAAGGCCATCGACCAATTGGCCGCCGACCGAGCCACCATTGGCGCCTTCCAGTCCCGGCTTAACATGGCTAACGACCAGCTCGCGGCCACCATCGAGAATTTCACCGCCGCCAGCTCGGTGATCAAAGATGTCGATGTCGCCCGCGAAAGCACTGAGTTCTCGCGGCAAAACATCCTCAATCAATCCACCACCGCCATGCTGGCCCAGGCCAATCAGTTGCCTCAGTCCGTGCTGCGACTGTTGCCGCAGTAAGCACTCTCGACCCCTCTGAGGTTTCCACTGAACTGAAACCACTCCGATAGAAATTACTCCCATGACCATTGGCTCCAATTTGGCCGCCCAATCGGCCTCCAACGACCTCACGCGCACCTCGGCCGCTCTCACCAAGTCGCTGGCCAAACTCAGCTCCGGTTCTCGCATCGTAAACGCTTACGATGACGCAGGCGGTCTGGCCGTCAGCATGCGTTTCGACGCCAAACTTGAGCGTGCCAATGCGGCCAAGGACAACGTGTCCAACGCCCAATCCTTTTCCAACACTCAGGACGGCTACCTCAAGCGGGTTGCAAAGACCCTGAACCGGATGAGCGAACTAGCCATGCTCTCGCTCGACGGTACTAAGAGCGACGCCGACCGGGCCCTCTACAACAATGAGTTCTCGCAACTCAAGAGCTACATCTCCGACCTCGCCAACAAGGAGTTCAACAGTGTTTCGCTCTTTTCGGCAGCCGACGTTGAATCGGTGATCGATTCGGAGGGAACCGCCTTCGTGATGAGTGGGATCAACCTGGGGTCCGCTTCAGCGACCTACAATGCGGTGACCCAAAGTGCCAGCGGCATCTCTACCACCGGAGCGGCCACCACCGCACTGTCTGCAGTGCGAACGGCCATCACTCAATTGGCTGCAGACCGAGCCAATGTCGGCGCCAATCAATCCCGCCTCAACATGGCCTCCGAATACTTGGCAGCCACCATCGAGACCTTCACGGCCGCCACCTCGGCCATTAAAGACGTGGACGTGGCTAGCGAGAGTACGGAGTTCTCAAGACAGAACATTCTCAATCAATCCACCACAGCGATGTTGGCCCAGGCCAATCAGCTGCCGCAGTCCGTGCTGCGCCTGTTGCCCCAATAATTCCGATTAGCTGACCACGCATTCAGCCGCTCAAGGCCTAGCCCAAGATCAAGATGCCGACTCGAATTGAGCTCGGAGTTTTTTAAACAGGCCTCGGTTTTCCCTTGGCCGTCCCGGCCTCCTCCCGATTACCGTAAGCGCATCCTTCGTTGACTCTCAAGTCGGGCTCCTCAGGTCGGGGTCCTCTGGTCGGGGTCTGTTATACCTCGCCAGGCCAACCCGTCATCGAAGGGAATAAAACCTCTGAAACGTTTTTGATGAACACCGTCACGCAACTGAAGACCGTCCGGAAGAACACCAAGTCCAAGGTCGAGGCTGAGCTCTCACGCACCGGAGGTTTGCTGCGCCTGGCTCCGGCCTGGGTGCCCCGCTCCTTCCTGCAGCCGGGTCTTCGCCTCAAACTCCACCCAGATGACACCTACGCCTACGGGGCGAACCGCGGTGGCATCGATGAACGTTGGTTCGCATCGACAACCGAGGCGGCCAATGAGGGACGCGTGGCAGATGAGGGCCTGAGCTATGTGGTCGTGGGCAAAGAACGCTTTACCTTGCGTCAGGCGGTCGAAGACACCGGGGCCACTCTGGTGGGCAAGTCGATTTGGAAGAAGTACGGCCGCTGGCCCGTGTACTCCAAGTTCTTCGACAACATGGGGCCCATTCCCCATCACATGCACCAGTCGGCCAAGCAGGCCAAGTTGGTGGGTCAGGAAGGCAAGCCCGAGAGCTACTACTTTCCGCCCCAGCACAACAATGTGGGAAACAACTTCCCCTACACCTTCATGGGATTTGAACCGGGCACGACCAAGGCCCAAGTCCGGAAGTGCCTCGAAGACTGGAACAAGGGTGACAACGGAATTCTGGACCTGTCCAAGGCCTACCGCCTCAAGCCCGGCACCGGTTGGCTGATCGACCCCTGCATCCTCCACGCCCCGGGAAGCCTCTGCACCTATGAGCCGCAGTGGGGTAGCGACGTGTTCGGCATGTACCAAAGCTTGGTCGAGGGACGCTATGTGCCCTGGAGCCTGCTGGTGAAGGACATGCCCAAGAAGTACCATCAGGATATCGACTTCATCGTCGAACAGTTGGATTGGGACAAGAACGTGGATCCGAATTTCAAGGACAACCACTACCTCGAGCCCGTGCCGGTGGCTGACACTCGCAAAGAAGGCTTTGTCGACCGCTGGATCGTGTACGGCAAAGTGGACGGCGAGCAGCTCTTCACCGCCAAGGAGCTCACGGTGGATCCGGGCATGAAGGCCACGATCCCCGACAAGGGTGCCTACGGCCTGATTTGCGTCCAAGGCAGCGGTAAGATCAACGGTCAGCCGCTCAACAGCCCGAAGCTCATCCGCTTCCACGAGCTGACCGAAGACGAATACTTCTGCACCGAAGACGGTGCCAAAGCCGGTGTCACCTTCGAGAACACCAGTGAAACCGAACCCTTGGTTTGCCTGCGGTACTTCGGACCCGAAGTGAACCCGGATGCCCCAACGATGGGTGCCTATCGCAAGAATACCTTCGCCTGATACATGGTAGAATAAGGATTCCGTTCCAACCCCGGTGCCACCCTTGTGGCCCGGGGTTTTTTGACGGATACTTGACCAGCGGGCGGAATGCAGCGCTAGACGGCCGTTGGCGGTAACCGGTCGACATTGACTTGAACATGGTTGCCTTTCTAGCGTTCTGCAGCAGACATCCCTAGCAAGGAACGTCACTCAATTGGTCTGAATGAAAAACTCTCTGGAAACTCGACTGGGCATTTTCTTTGCCCTGGTCTTCGTGGCTGCGTTCGTACTGTTTGAAATGGTGGGAGGCGAGCGCTTCTTTGATAGCGGTATCCCAATCAAGGCCCGATTCAACTCCGCGGGGGATCTCAAGGTGGGAGATCCGGTCAAATTGGCGGGCGTAGATGTCGGCCGAGTCCAAGCAATCCGGATCGCCGATGGCAAGGTGGAGGTCTCCATGACTGTGGAACCAGCAGCCGGGGTGCGCACCGACAGCAAGGCATCCATCAAATTCACCGGCATGATGGGTCAAAACTTCATGGCCATCGATTTCGGTAACCCCGCCTCTCCGGTGGTGTCCACAGGAGCCTTGCTCGAAAGCCGTGAGCAACCCGATCTAGCGGCCATCATGAGCAAGCTGGAGAGCGCCGCCGACGGCATGCAAAACATGACCAAGAGCTTCAGCGGTGAAGACTTCACCAAGCTGCTCGGACCCATGACCGACATGATCAAGGACAACCAGCCACGCATCGCTTCAATCTTGAGCAACCTCGACAGCGTGACCACCGGTATCAACAAGGGCGAAGGCACGCTGGGTCGACTGCTGAGGCAAGACACTTTGTACGTTCAGACGCTCCAGGCGGTCACCAACCTCATCGCGTCTACCGAAGACCTGAAGATCACTTTGTCCACGACTCGCCAAATGATGGCCGACATGAACTCCGGTAAAGGAACCATCGGCCGCCTGCTGGTGGATGACTCGCTGTTCCGTGAGACGACCAACATGATCACCAACCTCCGCGAAGTGGCCGAGAAGTTGAATCGAGGAAACGGAACGGTCGGTCAGCTCATCAATGATGATGCGTTCTTGCGCAACCTGAAGCTCACCCTTCAGAAAGTCGAAAAGGCCACCGAAACACTAGAGGATGCCGGCCCACTTCAGGTCATCGGCACGGCAGCAGGCAGCATTTTCTAATCCTCCGTTCCATGAGTTCTCCATCTCAGAACTGAGCGACCTCAGGGCTGAGACGCGCCGCTCGACCAATCCCAGACGCTGAGGGCCTTCAGTTCCCGGATGTAAAGCTCTGAACCGTCCACCGCCAGGTGGGCCCAGGCATCGGATTCAGCCACCTTGCGCCGAGAAAGGACGTCAAATTTCTCCGGGGTGGCTTTAAACAAGATCAGCTCCCCGCGTTCGTCTAAGGCAAGGATACGATCGGACTGGGCAACCATGCTCCAGTATTTGCCGAAACTCTCACTGGTAGTCCACTTCTCGGCGCCCGTCGCCAGCTCTATGCAGAGAGCTCGTTGGCTCCGCAACTGGAGGTAAGCATGTCCCTCATGAATGATCGGGGAGGTCATGTAGCCTTGCGCCTTAAATTCCCATGCCGGGACCGCCCGGAAGCCACCGTTCTCCGAACGGATATCGATGCCCAAAGTTTTCCCACCGTAGGCAGCTGTGAAGAGTCGATCTTTGCCGGCGAAGGTCGGCGTTAGGATGTTCATGCCACGGAAGGATTCGACCGGAAGGGACCACAATTCGGCACCATCCTCCAACGCCACCCCGAAGAGTCGAGTCCGCGCCTGGATCACCAACTGGCGTTTGCCGGCGAGGGTGAGGATCACGGGCGATCCGAAGGCACTGCCCATCATACCGCCACCATCCCGGGCCCCGTGCCACACCACCTGACCATCGGCTTTGCGCAGACGTGCAACACCACCACCGGCCTGAACGTAAACACTGTCGCCATCAATCAAGGGTGAGGAGACAAAACCAAAGGTGGGTAGGTCTGCTCCAAAGCGTTTCACGAAGTCCAATCGCCAACGCTCGGAACCGTCGGTGCTGTTCAGAGCCACCAACACGTCGCGCATGCCAGCAACATACAGCGTATCGCCATCCAAGGCCGGGGTGGCACGAATCCAATCCCCATTGGATCGAGCAAAGAATGGAACGGACATAGCTCCCTCCCAGTCCCGCTTCCAAACCACAGAACCATCGGAGCGTCGCAATGCCGTCACCTGCTCCCGCTTCTTGTCCACGGTCTCGGTGATAAAGACCCGCTCGGCATTCATCACCGGCCCGGAGTAGCTGGGACCCAGAGGTAACTGCCAACGTTTCTTAAGGCGGGCTTCGTCCAGCCCTGCGGGCCATTTCGCACCGGAAATCCTGCCGTCCCGATTGGGGCCACGCCATTGGTCCCACGATTCGGCGGCCATCAGCGACGAACACAGCATCGGCAACAGCAAAAATCGGGGCAATCGGGTCATGGAAATCATTTATAATCGTATCGCATAATCCGGATTCGTCAAAAAAAGCACCTCATCCGATTGCACCTCCAGCGGAACATGCTATCGATTTTCTGCACCCGGCCCGACGCCGGGAAACACTCAATCCTGCCACTTTGTCATCTAACCCCGTCGATATGAGCGAACAGATTACCCTTCGAGTCGGTCAAAACGTCCCCCACTTCGA
>JBDKKQ010000292.1:0-6326 GCA_039796015.1 Verrucomicrobiota bacterium | reverse complement strand
GAGCCCGCAATGCGGCTGCCCGCCCGGATCGGGATCACCACTTCACCCGCATTTGGCGCATCCAGCACAAGGATGCTAAGACGCTGCCGACCGCGAAGTTCGACCGCAACGACGCGGAGACGCTGGTCACCGCCCTCAACCATCCGAATGGTTGGGTTCGTTCTACGGCCAATCGCCTCCTGATTGAGCAGCCCGCCGTGTTGGAATCGGCATTGCCTGGTTTAGGTCAGCTCATTGGCGACACTGCCGCCCCGGCTGAATCCCGCATCCAAGCCTTGTGGCTTTACCGTGTGGCCGCCTCCAACGGGCCCGTGCCCTGGGACGATGCGGCCGCCGCTTCGGTCATGAACGATTCGTCCGCCTGGGTTCGCAAGAATGCCCTTCGGGTAGCTACCGAATTGGTGGCTAACACAGCCAATCTTCGCTCCAAAGATTCCGATCCGCTGAAGACGACGGAGAAAGCCGTCATTGAGCGCCTGAGCGACCCCGATGGCCGCGTACGAATTAACGCCCTGATGGCCGCGGGTTCCTTGCCGGCGTCTCGTGCCTTGGCCAATGCCGTGGTGGCCGCCTGGCCCAACCTCAAGGACCGTTGGCTGGAGTCCGCCGCGGTTGGTGCCGCCGACAAGGATCCGCTGCTTTTCCTCGAGGCGGTCTTCGCTGCTCAAGATCCTGCGTTCGTCGTTGGATATGTGCCGCACTTGGCTCGGATGGTCGCCAACCGTCGTGATGCCGCGCTGGCCGGACGCATGGTGCAATTGCTCGCGCGTCAACCGGCCGCCACCGACGGTCTCAAGGCGGCCGCTCTCGAAGCGTTGTCGGCCGCGCTCGACGCCCGCCTGCAACCCGAACTCGATGCGGCCAATTTGGGCGCCTTAAAGTCGCTACTGGCTTCGGGTCGCACCGCCGGTTCGGTGTTGCCCTTGGTGGCCCGCTGGAAGGCGGCTTCGGCCTTGGCTGCCGAACTCAAGCCCGCCATTCAGGCCGCCTCGGCCCAGATCGGGGACGCCGCGTTGTCGGACGCCTCCCGCGGCCAGATCGCCGCCAATTTAATTGGTGTCCGCAACATCGATCCGTCGGTGATCCCGGCCGTAGCCGGCTTGGTCACCCCGAGCATCAGCCCAGCGCTCCAGAAGTCTCTCATCGAGGCCCTGGGCTCTGCCCCCGAAGGTGGGATGGCTTTGGTCGAACGGTTCGCCCAGTTGCCCACCGGTCAATTGGAGACGGCGTTTGCTCAGGTACTTAAGCGGGCCGACTCCTCGGCCGCTTTCATCGAGGCGCTCGCTACTCACAAGATCGACGTGGTGCTGCTCGGACCTGCACGCTTGCACCGTCTCCGTACCCACGGTGACGCCAAAATTGCGGCCCGCGCCACCCAGGTTATCGACGACCTGAAGGGGCCGGAGGCCAAGGAGAAGGACGCCCTCATCGCCAAGTTACAGCCGGAAGTGGAGAAGCCGGGCGATGTAGCCAACGGTAAGAAGGTCTACACCGCCAATTGCGCCGGCTGCCACATTTACAAGGGTGAGGGCCGTAACTTGGCTCCCAACCTCAACGGCATGGGAGCCCACGGCGCGGCCGACTTGCTCATTCACATCGTGGACCCGAACCGCGTGGTTGAACCGAACTTCATCAGCGTCAGCATCGAGACCAAGTCAGGGGATCAGTTCGATGGCATCGTCGAGCGTGAGAATGCCTCGGAAGTGGTCCTGCGCGACGCGACGTCCGACCACACCTTGCGTGTCTCCGACATCGCCAACCGCAAGTCTACGGGGCGCTCGCTCATGCCCGAGGGCTTTGATGCGTTGGGCGCGGCCGCTCTGCGGGATTTGCTGGCCTACATGACCGTCGATGACAATCGCTTCCGCATCATTGATTTGGGCGGGGCCTTCACGGCCAACAGCGGTCGTGGCCTGTACATCACGCCGGAGCAGGAGGACGACACCGTCACCTTCCGCAGCTACGGCCTCAAGCGCGTCGAAGACATTCCTTTCGACGTGATTAGCCCAGAGAAGGCGGTCGCCAACGTCGTCGTTCTCAAGGGGGGAGCTTCGGACTCCTGGTCGCGCAAGAGTCTGCCTAAGCGGGTTGAGGTGAAGGTGGGTGTGGCAGCCTCCAAACTGCACATCCTGGGCGGCGTGGCGGGCTGGGGTTATCCCGCGGTGGGCGAGAAGGTCAATGCCCTAAAAATGACGGCCGTTTTTGAAGGCGGCGCGACGCAGGAGATCCTCCTGAAGAACGGCGTGGAAATCGCCGACTACCGCGGTCGTGCGGATGTGACGGGTTCCAAGGGGTTGCCGAGCTGGACCAAGGGGCCTGGCCAGATTCGTTGGCTAACCAAGAACATTACCAAGCCCGGTGTGATCCAGAAATTGGTGCTGGAGAGCTACGACAATGAAGTGGCGCCGACCCTCTTCGCCATCACGGCCGAGTTGGGTGCGCCGGCGGGACCTGAGCAGGCGCAGGCCAATCCGGTGGCTGCACCGCTGAAGTGGGGCAATGGGCTCAAGACACTGCTCATTGGCGGTGGTGCTTCGCACGACTACAACCGCTGGTTCAACCTAGCGGACGTGGCGATGCTCAATGACTCCGGGCACATTTCGGCCAACTACCGCGAGTCACAGGACGTGACCATCGAGGCTGTGAAGTCCGCGGACATTTTGCTCATCAGCGCCAATAAGGCCTTTCCCGACGCGGCGGTGCGCGAGGCCATCGCAGCCCATGCTGCGGCTGGCAAAGGTCTGGTTCTGCTGCACCCGGGCCTGTGGTACAACTGGGCCAACTGGCCCGCTTACAACCGGGAATTGGCCGGCGGCGGTTCCCGCGGCCATGACTCTTACGGGGAGTTCGAAGTCACCGTTTCCGGCGTGAAGCATCCCTTGCTTCAGGGCGTTCCGGAGCACTTTAAGCTGAGTGACGAGCTCTACTACTACGAGGCCGATCCGGCTGGAACGCCCATCCAGGTGCTGGCCACCGCCCACTCCAAGTCCAAGAACAAGGACTTCCCGCAGGTCTTCGTGGTGAACCACCCCAAGGCCCGCATCGCCGGCATCACGCTGGGTCACGACGGTATCGCTCACGGGCTTATCGCCTATCAACAGTTGCTCAAGAATTCGGTGCTGTGGACGGCTCACAAGGAGGCCTGGATCACCACCAACGCGAAGTAAGCTTCAAGGAGTGTGTAATTTGCAGCGCGGCGGGTGTGTTCTTCACCCCGCCGCGCTTTTTGCTGTGTGGTGACCATTGAAAGTCTCTGACGGTGGCTTCAATGTAGTAAATCAACGGTCTGACACGGTGCATTCGCCTCCCATGAGTCGTTTTCAAGATACTTGGCCCCGCTTCCGAAGCCGGTGCGCACTGACCCTCATCGGGGTGCTGTTCACAGTCCTAGCCCGCGCTGTCAGCTTGGATTTGGTCTTTCGCCCTACCTGGGATGGTAAGCCTCTGGAGATCGAGGCACTGCGCCATGAGACCGGGGCCGGCGAGTTGCTAGCGGTGACTCGCCTGAGCGCCCTGTTATCGGGAGCAGCGCTGGAGACCGCCGACGGGAAGTGGGTGGAACTGAGTCCGGCCCACGCGTGGATCGACGTCGCGTCCGGCCGTCTGCGTTGGACCTTGAATCCGGTCCCGCCGGAACACTACCGGGCGCTGCGTTTTTGGATCGGGCCAGACCCGGTCGAGAACCACGCCGATCCGGCCAAACGGTTGCCCGACGATCCGTTGTCACCTGGGCTCAATGGCCTGCATTGGGATTGGCAGGGTGGGTACATCTTTATGGCGCTGGAGGGGCGCTACCGTTCGGGAACCGGGCCCATCGCCGGCTATTCGCTGCACTTCGCCCGGGATCCCCGCCGCACCCAAGTCTCATTGGCCACCTCGCTAGACTTGCGACAAGACCGCATCCTCCGGTTGGACTGGGATCTGGCATCGCTCTTCCGCTTGCCTAGGCCAATTTCATTGGCGCGGGATGGGCATTCCACCCATTCGCGCGAAGAGGATTCATTGGCCGATGCCCTGGGCCGAAATCTGCCCTTGTCGTTTCGCGCAGGAGAATTGCTCGATAGCCCAGGGGTCGCCGAGAAGGCGACGGTTCCTCCCGTCGTTCCCAAAGACTTGCCCCCAAAATACACGCCCCATCGATTCGCGATGGCGGGAACCTTTCCCATGCCGGCGCTCCCGCGGGACAACCCGTTGATCGAGGAACGAATCGCGCTGGGACGCCGGTTGTTTCAAGAGACCGCCTTGTCGGCCGATCGATCGATCTCGTGCGCCTCCTGCCACGCGGCGGCCTCGGGGTTTTCGGATTCGCGTCGTTTCAGTCTGGGCGTGCGCGGCCAGTTGGGAACTCGGCAGTCCATGGCCTTGATTAATTTGGCCTGGAAGCGGGAGTTTTTCTGGGACGGTCGAGCCCGATCGTTGCGGGAGCAGGTATTAATGCCCATTCAAGATCCGACGGAGATGGCCGAGACCTTGGAGTCGGTGGTCAGCAAACTGTCGGGAATGCCGGAGTATACGGCATTGTTCGAAAAAGCGTTTGGGACTCCGCGCATCGACGCCGAACGCATCGCGTTGGCGTTGGAACAGTTTGTCCTGACCCTCACCGGGTTCCGGTCCCGGTTTGATTTGTCGATTCAAGGAAAGGCCACCCTCAGCGATCAGGAACGCCGGGGGTTAGAACTCTTCATGACCGAGAACGAACCGCGTATGGGGCAGCGCGGGGCGGACTGTTTTCACTGCCACGGCGGGATGCTCTTCACCGATCACCAATTTCACGACAATGGATTGGACCTCGCGCCCAGCGATCCAGGTCGGGCCGGCGTCACCCAGCGTAATTCCGATCGGGGCAAGTTCGTGACGCCGACCTTGCGCAACATCGCGCGGACTGCTCCCTACATGCATGACGGCCGGTTCCAGACGCTGGAGGAGGTGGTGCGCCATTACTCGGAAGGCGTTCAGGCGAGCCCTAATCTGGACCCCAACTTGGCCAAACACACCGCCGTTGGTCTTCACCTCAGCCCCGACGATCAATCTGCCCTGGTGGCTTTCCTGAAAACCTTGAGTGAACCGGTTCCGGAGTCTTCCATGCCCCTATCGGGTCGACCCAATCCCTGATCAATTCTTGATTGACCCAAGATTGCGCCCGAATTGCTCTGTGTAACCCCGACGAGTCCCCGACGTCTTTTTTTCGAAGCCATGACCAACCGTCCTTTCAAAATCACGACCCTGTCCCTCTGCCTTTGGATCGCTTGGGCTCCGCTTCAGGCAGCCGCGCCGGCGAATTGGCCTGGCTGGCGGGGCCCACAGGCCAACGGAGTGGCTACCGACGCCCACCCACCGACCCAATGGAGCGAGACCAATCATGTGCAATGGAAGGTGGCTATCCCGGGGCGAGGGAGCTCCACACCGATCCTCTGGGACGATCAGGTCTTCATTCTCACAGCCATCCCCACCGGGCCTGAAGCTGCTGCGGAGACTGCCGACGCGAGCGGTCAACCACCCGATCGGTCCGAGCGCCCTCGGAGAGGCGGTGGAGGAGGAGGCGGGGGAGGCATGGTGGATCGTCCGACCCGGGCTCAGCAGTTCACGGTGCTGAGCTTCGATCGCAAGACGGGCAAGCAGCGTTGGACCCAATCCCCGCGCACCCAATTGCCGCATGAGGGACACCACAAAGATCACGGGTTTGCTTCGGCCTCTCCGGTCACCGATGGCAAGCACCTGATTGTCTCGTTCGGATCGTTTGGCCTCTACGGGTACGACCTCAAAGGCAAGCTCCTCTGGGAAAAGGACCTCGGCGACATGCGCACCCGAAACAGCTTCGGCGAGGGCAGTTCGCCGGCCCTCGACGGCAACACGGTGGTCGTGCTCTGGGATCATGAGGGAGACGACTTCATCGTGGCGCTCGACAAGCGTGACGGTCGGGAACTGTGGCGGCAGACGCGCGATGAGCCCACCGGTTGGTGTACCCCGTTGATCGTCAGCCACGGCGGTCGCAAACAGGTGATCGTCAACGGCACCAACAAGATCCGCAGCTACGACCTCAAGGACGGCAAATTGCTCTGGGAGTGTGCCGGGCAAACAGTCAATGCCATCCCCTCGGCGGTCGCCTCCCAAGATCGTGTTTTTGTCATGAGTGGTTATCGGGGCAATGCGCTTCAGGCCCTTCGTCTAGATCGTTCCGGTGATCTCACCGGCACCGACGGCATTGTCTGGTCGCACGCCAAGAGCACCCCGTACGTCCCGTCGCCCTTGCTGGCGAGTGACACACTGTACTTTATTTCAAACAACAGCGCCCTGCTCTCGGCCTTTGATGCCGTCTCAGGCAAGGC
>JBDKKQ010000291.1:0-9244 GCA_039796015.1 Verrucomicrobiota bacterium | reverse complement strand
GGGAGGGATTTCACGGAAGCGCCGACGCCATCCGCAGAGGAACTCAAGGCGCGGAGGCCGCCTTGGGCACCGAATTGGTCTCGGGCTTTGCCGGGTCGGCTTTGGCTCCGGCGTCCTTCTTTGGGAAGTGATAGCGGTGCTTCAACACTTCGGGGATGTCCTCCTCAAGCTTGTCGGTGCTCCATTGCCAGCCGAGAAAGGCCACGACAACCAACGCAAGGTAGAGCTTCCAAGGCCGGCGGGTCTCCTCAAAGGGATCCACTAGATCGCGGGTTGAACCCGGCGGTAACTCGGCAATGGCCGTCAAACGCGTACCGAAAGGCACATTAATCCGCGCCTTGGCGTTCACGGCCCAACCATTGGCGTCGAGAATGGGGCCCAGGTTCCGCTTGCGCAGCTTGATGTAGGTCATCACCAGCGACGGTCCTGAGATGAGGACCATGATGCCCAGGACGGCACCCACCATGGCGAAGGCGCCCTGCGCCCATAGGTCTTTGCCCAGAGTGGCGACCGCCGCAAAGAAGCCCCCGATGGCCCCGAAGGCCACACCCAGGGCGGCGACCGTGCCGATGTCGACTTTCTGGGGAACACTGGCCGCCGGTGCCACCGCCGGTGCCGCTCCCTTGGTCACTGCCGCCGTCGCAGCGGCCGTGAGCTTCTGACTGGCCGCCGCATCCGCCTCGGCCGCCCGCTTAGCGATCTGTTCTTCCACCCAACGAACGAAGCGCTTGTACGGCTGCCAGAAGGCTTGGCGGAGGCTGATGGGGTTGACCACGATCTTGGTGATGGTGGCGTCGTAATCGAGCCCCTTGCGGTCGTAGAAGACGCCATTGCGGCCGACCATGAGATTCTCGTCGTCGCCCTGGGAGAAGATGGCCACCACGGTCATCTTCTGGCTGTTCGCCTTGCGCACGCACTCGACGTAGGCCAAGTAGGCTCCGGCCAGGCTGGCCATCACCGCGTGCTTGGCCGGATCGGCCACCGTGATGCAGAGATTGCAGGACCGCTGGTCGAGGTAAAGGACGCCCGCCTGGAAGATCGCCGGTGACCCACCATCATAGAGGTCGCGGAAGTTCACGAAGTTCGAGGCGAGCACGATCAGGTCGCGGTGGAAGCGAACGAGTTTTTCGACCGAAGCAACCCCGGACGCCTCCGCCTCCAACTCGCGGTCGCGGGCGATGAGCGCGGTGATCGTCGTCTTGGCCGGCCCCCGAAGGATTTCCCGCACCCGGGCGATGCCTAAGGTCTCGACTCGGACTCCGGCTTTGATCCCCAACCACGCGGTGTAAGGAGCCAAGCGGTTCTGAAGAGTTTGCCACTCCTCTTCGGTAAGGCTCTCGCGGTCTCCCAAGAGCGGCACAACGGAGGCTGAACGGAACGCAGCAATGGCGGCGGCATGGGCCGGGTTGAGACCCGTGACCAAGGACAGCGGTTGTCCAGGAACAATTCGAGACAAGGGAAAACCGGAGACCTCCTGCGCCGACAAGGTTAGGTCCTTGGTCAAGAGAGCCTTGTAATCGTCCTCGGTGCGGTTGAGCAGCGATGAAAGACGGCCATCGAAGGCAGCCAATCGGCCGCGACCAAAGTAGTCGTCGATCTTAACCTTCACCGCCTGCACCGCAGCCACCGCGGCGGCCGTGCCGGGTCCGGCGGGAAGTATTTTCTCTGCATCGGATTCGGAGGCGCTCACCCAGGCCTCGAACCGGGTCAATTCGCCGAAGAACTCCTCCAGTTTCACCGCGTCAATACCCGGCTTCCCACTGCGGTCTATCACCGATCCAACGGCGGCCATCGCTTCACGAACCACTTGCTGGATCGCGGGTTCCTCGGCGGATTCAGGAATAATGACTCCATCACCATTGAAGACCGTGTTAGCGAAACTCTTAGTCGCCGCCGAGGCATCCTCAACGGTGATCACCTCGGCCGAGGCCTTGCCCAACTGACGTAAAATCACCCGCGCCGAGCCAAGGATCTGTCGCCCCTCGGGAAGGGCTTCATTCATCGCCGACAAGGCCACCCCATCACGCCCCTTCACGAGGTCATCGGAGTTCTTGAGCATTGATCCGGCCCAGCGAAGGGCCGTGATGAGTTCTTGGGCCCGAATGCGCCCGTCTGCGTCGGTGTCGATGAGTGCAGCGGTCTTGGAATCGAATTCGATGCCCGCGGTCGGACAGGCCAAGGCCACCCAGAGTTTCTGGTCCAACTGATCCAGGTTCATGAGGTCGGCTCCGGTCTGGAGCTTGACCTGATCAAACCCGCCGGCGCGGAAGAACTGCCAGAGGTGCGGTGGCCGAGGGGCGGAGGCGGGCGGTGTTTGCATGGGCGGACAGCAGCGTTGGTGACGACCAATAACAGCGGGATCCATCGGACGCCACCCAGTGTATCGGGCGATTCCGAGGTAAAATTCACCCAGGCATGGTGATCTCCGGCGGCGGCGGTGATTCCTTGAGACGGCGATGCATCTCAGGATCCGAGCGCTTCAGAAGCTCGAGGCGTTTCACAACCCCCTCACCCCCTGCCCCGCCGCTGTGGCAGGCGTCGAGTCGGGTGTACGGCTTGAATGGCTGAGGCAGCCCGATTACCCGTGCCCGATCTGGAGTCCATTCGGCCACGGGACGCCGATCGAGAATCATCCAACTGTAGGGCAGACTGCGCAGGTCCACCCCGGCACGACGCCCGAATTGAACCCACTCCCCGTCAGTAAAGGCCTCGGTTGGGGCCTTGGCGAAAAAATGACACCAGTCGGTTTCCCGGCCAGCGACCTGGAGTCCGCAGGTCTGACGGTGCGGACACGGAGCAACGATGTGAAACTCTTCCCGCAACTGCTCGCGCAGGGTGATCAAGCCTCGACTGCAAGCATGGGTGCCGGGTTCCAACCACAAGATGCACTGGGCCGCTCGCACGGCCGTCATCAGTCGGGGCAGATCGTCTCGATGCAATTCATTGAGCACATGACTGATCACCAACGTGGTGCAGGAGTCTACCCCGGACGCATCGGGCTCTGCTCGAAGACCCGGGAATCGCTCCCGGGCCCTGCGGGCGGCAAATTGCATGGCAAGGGCGGAACGGTCGTGCAGGCGGACCTCCGAGAAGGTGGCCAGCCCAAAGGCATCGACCACGCAACGCGAGGCCACACCGCTGCCGCATCCCCAGTCCAGCAAGGAACCCGACGGTGGGGCCCAACCCAGACGCAACAACTCAGACAAAGCCGCCCCCCACTTCCAGGCGATCCGTTGAGCATAGGTAAAGTCGTAGCTCGCGAGGTCCGACACGGAGCGCCAATAAGGCTCACGGACCGGCTCCGAGCGCAGGAACAACGCTCGCAATCGTTCCAGAGATGCCCAGTCCACTTCCTCCCAGGTCATGACTCCGTCGGGGTTTCGGATGAAACAGCGGGCACTGAAACCGGGGCCACAAATCCGGGCAACTCAAAGCCCAATCGCTCCGCCAGACGCTGACGGCTAATTCCGTGGAAGGCTGCGAAGTCGGACACGGCACGAGCACGAGCTTCAGTATCACCCAGAGGAGTTTTACGACGGATGGCCGCAATCATTAGGTTCTTGCCGGTGTGCTCGGTCGAAATGAATTCGAAGACACGGGTCTCGTAACCGGCCCACTCGAGCAGCAAGGCCCTCAGCGCGTCGGTGGCGAATTCTGCGTGACGCTCCCGAAAAATGCCGTGACGCAGCGAGCCGGCCAGCGGCGCAGCCACCGACAGTTGGGGCCGAACCTCACGATGGCAGCAGGGCGAGACCAACAACAGCGCGGCTCCAGACTGAACACCCTTGGCCAACGCCTCATCGGTCGCGGTGTCGCAGGCGTGCAAGGCCATCACTACCGAAGCGGACTCAAGACGGCTTGAGGCAATGTCGCCGGCCTCGAACTTCAACCGGGTGAATCCGCAACGGCCGGCCACGGCCCGCCCCTGCTCGACGAGACCTAGGCGCACCTCGACACCCAGGGCCGTGACCGCTCCGGTGCGGGTTTTAGTCAGGTGCTCATAGGCCGCGAAGGTCAGATAGGCTTTGCCACACCCCATGTCCACCAGGTGCAACGGAACGGTCGGATCTAGGTGAGCCCCGACCAACAGAGGCTGAAGAACTTCAACAAACCGATTGATCTGCCGGAACTTGGCCTCCATCCCGGCCTTAATCGAGCCATCGGCCGCGGTGACACCCAACTCCTTGAGCCAAACCGAATGACCCGGCACCGGCCTCGCCTTGGCACGATCGTGAGCCATATCGGGCACTTCGGTCACTTCGGGCTTACCCAGAAGCATCCGAGTCGGCCGCCCCTTGCGGAAGGTGAGCTGGACCGTGCTGATCGTTGTCGACAGGAAGGCATTGAGAAACTGCTGACCCAGAAGGTCGCGCAACAACTCGATCGCCTCGCCGTGCGAGAAGTTCTTGGTCACATCCCGCGTCGGATGGCGATACACGAAGGAGAGCACGGTCGAGTCCTTGAGAGACACAGGCCGGATGAACACATTGCGAATGCCCTCGGGTTGGAGCGACGCACCGAGGTTGAGCCGGACCAGGGTCCCGTCTTGAGCGCTCTGACGCACGTGGTCTAGGAAATCGTCCACCGTCTTGGAACTCATGACCGCTGATGCTAACCGATCGCGGGAGTCGGGGACAGGACGCTTTCTGGGGGCAGCGGTCCGGCCAGGCGCAAGTCCGCCACGCATTCCACATGCTGGGTCTGGGGAAACATGTCCAGCGGCTGCACCGTCTCCAACAAATAGCGTCCATCGGCGCACAAAATCTTAAGATCCCGCGCCAGCGTGGCGGGATGGCAAGAGACATAGAGAATCTGCCCCGGCCCGGTCCGGCGCAGCACCTCCAGGCTGGGGGGACGACAACCGACGCGAGGAGGGTCGAGCAACACCGAGGTGAGGGAGGGCTCCCATTTGGCTAAAAGACTTGGGAGAACCTGATCGGTATCGCCGGCCACATAGGATCCATTGCGGATGCCGCGGGATTCCTGATTGCGACGGGCCGCTCGGATGGCCGGTGCGTCCATTTCGACCCCGACAAAACTTTCCACGACATCAGCGACCTCCAAACTAAAGAAGCCTACCCCGCAGTAAGCATCGACCAAATGCCGGCCTCCGTGACTGCTCAGTCGTTCCTTCACTACGCGAACCAACTCAGGCAGCAGCAGAAAGTTGTTCTGGAAAAAGGAATTCTCTGGCACCTCCCAACCCGGGGCTTCCATCCGGAGCACCGTCTTGATCCCACCCTTGGGCGGCGGATTGCGCCGCCACTGTGTGATCGCCTCGTTGAGGGCCGGCTCAGCAATCGCACACGACTCGATGTCGCACACCAAGCCACAGTCGGTGCGTATGAAACCTAGGTTCAGTTTCTGGGCCGGCTTGTTCCACTGGCTGCGAACCAAGATGCGGTTGCGATAATGGTAGGGGTTCGGGCACGCGATTACCGGTTGGACCACGGCCGGATCAAAACCACCAACACGCCGAAACAGCTCGCTGATTTGCCGGTGCTTCCAGCGGAGCTGGGCGGCGTAGTCGATGTGCTGGTATTGGCATCCACCACATTCGCCGAAATAGGTGCACTTCGGTGTCACCCTCTCGGTGGAGGCAGTGAGGATCTTCACCAACTCGGCCCGACCGAAACTTTTCTTCACCTCGGTGAGCTTGGCCTCGACCACATCGCCCGGTGCGGTGAAGGGGATAAACACCACGAATTCACCCACTCGGCCGACGCCTTCCCCACCAAAGGCAAGGTCAGTGATTTCCAGACGCAGCCGCTGGCCGGCGATGGGCAGTCCGTTGGGCAATGTTTCCACCCCGCCGAATTGCCACGAATCGGGCCTCCGACAAAAGGACGGACTTGAGAGAAGTGACTATTCCCCGTTGGGATAGGACCCGAGAATTTTCACAAAACTGCAGTGCTGACCCAGCATTTCGATGGCCTTGGCGACCTTCGTGTCCTCGGCGTGACCGTCGATGTCGGCAAAGAAGAAATACTCCCAGGCCTTCCGCTTCGAGGGCCGCGACTCGATCTTTGTCATGTTGATGCGGAAGCGGCGGAAGGGAGCCAGCGCCCGATGCAATGCTCCAGCCTCATCACGCAAACTAAACATCAGGCTCGTACGATCGGCTCCAGAACTAGGACCGCATTGGCGGCCCAGAACCAGGAAACGGGTCGCATTGGCCGAGTTGTCCTGGATGTCCCGCTCGAGGATAGGGATCTTGTATCGCTCGCCCGCCAGTTCGCCGGTGATGGCCGCTGCGTGTTTTTCCTTCGCAGCCAACTCGGCTGAACGGGCGTTCGAGCTGGTCTCGACCACTTCGGCCTGAGGCAGACTGCGCTGAATCCAACCCCGACACTGAGCCAGTGTCTGCGGATGAACGTAGAGTTTGCGAATATCCTCACAGCGCCCCTTGGCGGCCAAGCAGTGGGAAATCTTGAGAACGATTTGCGAGACGATCTTCAGGTCGCTGTCCACGAACATGTCCAACGTGTGGGTCACTACGCCCTCGGTGGAATTCTCAACGGGCACGACACCATAGTCGGCCTGCTGTCGGGACACCTCATTGAACACATCGGCAATGGTCCTCTGGGGCGCATACGCCAGCGAGGCACCAAAGCGGCGCAGGGCGGCCTGATGGGTGAAGGTCGCTTCAGGCCCGAGATACGCGATGGTCAGGCTCCGCTCCAAGGACAGAGCGCAGGACATGATCTCACGGTAGATGGCCCGAAGTCCTTCGTTGGTGATCGGTCCCTGATTGTGACGGAAAACCTTCTGGAACACGGCCCGCTCCCGATGCGGTGCATAGATCTCCTGGCCGTGGCGGGTCTTAATGGCCCCGATCTCCAGCACGTGACGTGTGCGCTCGTTGAGCAGACGCACGATGTCGGCGTCCAACGCATCGATGGCCTGACGGTGTTCCAGCAAGGACATGGCTTTCGCTACGATGCCGGAACTCGCGAGCGGGGCGAAGGAGGTTTTTCACCGTCCTGCCAAAACCTACCTCCCCCGAGACAATCGAGGAGCCAGGAACATCCAAGGAAGTACGGCGCGTCGACTCCCAAGAACGCCCCATCCAGCAACCCGGGGCCGATTGGGTTAAATCGTTGACTCACCGTCCCTCGCGCCAAAAAAACAGCCCTCTGAATCGTTAGATCCGAAGGGCTGTTGATGTTTTTAGTGTTCGAGGCTTTCAGAGCGAGAACACCTGAGAGGAACCTTCTTCTCAGTCAAACGCGTGTCCGGCGCAGCAGAGGACGTTGCGCAACTTGTGGCGCACGAGTTCCTTCACAGCCTTGCGGGCCGGCGCGAGATACTTGCGGGGATCGAACTCCTTGGGCTTGGTCACCAAGACCTCGCGGATCGCGGCGGTCATGGCCAAACGCAAGTCGGTGTCAATGTTGACCTTGGTGCAACCCACGCGGCGGGCCACTTCGATGTCGGCCTCGGACACGCCGGCCGTCTCTTCGCCGAGGTCGCCGCCGTACTTGTTGATCTTCTGGGCGAGGTCCTTAGGAACGGAGGAGGCTCCGTGCAACACCAGCGGGTAGTCACCCATACCGGCTTCGAGCAAGGCCTTCTTAATGGCCTTGAGGCGCTCGAGGTCCAGATGCTGTTCACCCTTGAACTTGTAGGCACCGTGGCTGTTGCCGATGGCAACGGCCAGCGAGTCCACGCCGGACAGCTTGACGAACTGAACGGCCTCATCGGGGTGGGTGTAAGCCCCGCCCTTGGAGTAGCTACCGCCCTCTTCACCGTCGTCATGCTGAGCGCCGACGAGCATGCCGAGTTCGCCCTCGACCACGCAATTATGCTTGTGGGCGTACTCAACGACCTTGGCGCAGACCTCGACATTCTTTTCGAAAGGATCATGCGAGGCGTCGATCATCACGCTGGTGAAACCCTCGTCGATGCACTGCTTGCACAGTTCGAAGCTGTCACCGTGATCCAGATGGATCGCGATGGGGATGGTGGACAGCTTGACCGCGGAGTCGATCAGCCCCTTGAGGTACACCGGATGAGCGTAATCACGGGCTCCCTTGGAGATTTGCAGCATCACTGGAGCCTTCTCTTCTTCGCAGGCCTCGATAATGGCCTGGAGCAGCTCCATGTTGTTCACGTTGAAAGCACCGAGGGCGTATTTGCCCTTCAAGGCCTTCGCGAACAATTCGCGCGTGTGGGTCAATGGCATAAGTCTAAATGTGTTACATACCGGTTCGTGAGAACCGAAGTGAGAGACCACACTAGGAAAGTGCGTTACGGCTGGGAACTGGTTTTTTGCCTTACCGAAAACAGGTAAACAGGAGGGGGTCACCACCAGAGACCATTGATGTCCACCTTTTGGTTCACATCCGTCGCGTCATAATCCTTCGGAAAGCGGAACAGAGCCACATGCCCATCACCGTAGGCCATGTTCCATCCCCGCTGACCGCGGTTGTTATGCCAGAGGCTGCGATCGCGGGTTGCCCCGCTCACTCGGCCATCCCCGGAATCCCGGCTCCCATGCCAAGGCCAGTCGCCCTGAAGGATCTTGGTCGACGGAGCCAAGGCGATTTCCGAATTCTTGATGGGCTTAGAGTCACCCGCCACCGTTGGCGAGGCCAGATTCCCGGTGATGTGCTTCACACCAAACCAGTCCACCGCCCACATCACGAGGTAACTATTACCCCACGCCGAGTAGCACCCTTTCTTGGACTCCGCCGCCCAGTAACTGTCGCCCTTGTCAGAGGGGCAGCGAAACGCCTCCGGTGCGGGCACGTAAACATTGAGAGGACGGTTGGTCTCCCAAGCATTGCCATCATGCACAATGCTGACCTTGGCCTTGCCTGGCGCGGCCCGAAGCGGAACACCCGCGGTCCCGGACCAAATCTCGCCTCCCACCGTGGCCCAGTCGCCATGGGCCGGCATGAGATCCTGATTGTCCGACGAATACATGGCATAGCCCAGATACTGTTGCTTCTGGTTGGCCACACAGCGAGTGGCGTTGGCCTTCACCTTCGCCTTGGCGAGGGCCGGCAGGAGCATTCCCGCCAGAATCGCGATGATGGCAATGACGACCAACAGCTCGATGAGCGTGAAGGCACCGCGTGAAACGTTTGGCTTCATGAGCAATAGAAACTCCCTACACCACCCACCCAAAGCACGCCAGAGACGGTTTGATCCGCATACACCTTTCGACGTCACCCTATTAAACGATCCCGAGACCAGCGCCAGCACGACCACGTGTCTTAAGCGGCAGCGGAGCCACCGC
>JBDKKQ010000290.1:0-9071 GCA_039796015.1 Verrucomicrobiota bacterium | reverse complement strand
GGGTAGATCAGGTCAGGGTCCGTCTTCAATTGCGGCGCGCGATGCGGCGCTCGGTTCGGGAGTCGATGAAGACATTACACCTCTATCTGCTCAGACAGGTGATGGCCACGTTGGTGGTCACCGTTAGTGTGTTCGCATTCGTTCTGCTCCTGGGCAATGTCCTCAAAGACGTTCTGGATCTTTTGGCCAGTCCGCGAACTACGGCTGGCCTGTTGTTTCAGGCTTTGGGACTGCTGATTCCCTTCGTTCTGTCCTTCGCACTACCGATTGGAATGCTGACGGCGTCGCTGCTGACGTTTGGCCGGTTGAGTGCCGACCAAGAATTGACGGCCATTCGGGCCGGAGGCATTAGCCTGGCATCCGCCATCGTTCCGGTGGTGGCTCTTTCGCTGGTGTTGTGTGGTGTGTGTTTTTGGTTCATCGGAGACCTCGGCCCGCGTTCCCGAGTGGCCTTCAAGGAATTGCGCGATTCGGTGCTCCGGAGTCAGGCGACCCTTTCGCTGGGAGAGGGGCGCTATCTGGAATTGGGTTCGGTGACTTTGTATGCCCGCAAGGTGGACGGTGACTTGCTGCGCGATGTCCGCATCTTCGCGTTCACCAACGGCGTCTGCTATCTGGATCTCTTTGCTCCCGAGGCCGAATTGCGCCGGGACAGCAACCGATTTCCTACGGCTTTGTCGCTGCGAAACTTCCAGGGATTAGTCCAGATGGCAGGCGGATGGCAGGGGATCTCCGCCGAGGAACGCATCGAACCCATCGCTAATTTTCGCTCGGCCAAGTTGGATCCTCCCAAGCTCAGCGAGATGTCCATGCGGCAGTTGCTGGACGAACGAACCAAGCGTCGGGCTGAAGGCGTGAAGGATGTGACCCCGATTGAGGTGCAAATTCACCGTCAGGCGGCCTTTTCGTTCGCCTGCTTGGGATTCACCTTGGTGGGAATTCCTTTGGGAATCCGGGCCCATCGTCGAGAGACCAACATCGGCGTCGCGATGGCCCTGTTGCTCCTGCTGCTGTACTACTCGTTCATCATTGTCGCGCAGTCTCTGGACACGAAACCCCACTGGTATCCGCAGTACTTGTTGTGGATACCGAACCTAATGTTCCAGGTGGCGGGTGTTTACCTGATTCGCCGGGCCGATGGCCGGGCTTAGGCACCGGTGTTCGGTGTTCGAAATCCGCCGGCTCGGTGTCTCGGTGTGGGAACGATGCTTTGTGGTTCAGTTAACGCGGTGTTCTGCCGATAAACCGCCGTTGAGCATGTCCGCCCCTAAAGCCATCGATGCCGTTTTGAGCGATTCTCTTACCTCATCCGCCGAGTTTATGCAGGCAGAGTCTGTTGATTCACTGCAATGGCAGGATGTTCCGATCCTGCTAAATCTCATCGATGATGCAGACCTTCTCGCCGAATTCTGCCGCGAATCCCGCGGGTTGCTCGAAGAGGTCGAGGCCGCGGTGCTGACACTGGAACAGGACCCCGAAAACATAGCCCCGGTCGAGGTGTTATTCCGGGCCTTCCATACGTTCAAGGGTGGAGCGGGTTTCCTGAATCTCGATCCTATCCACTGCCTCACTCATGACCTCGAGTCGGTGTTGGAAGTTCTCCGAACGGGGCGACGCTCGGTCGATCAATCCCTCATCGATCTCATCCTTGCCTGCGTGGACGTGTTGGTTGCGTTTCTAGCTCAGGTAGAAGCCCAACTGAACGGGATAGGCATCGGGCTTCCTATCACCGTCGTGGGCCGCTCGCTGCATGAGGCGATGCTCGAACTCATTGCGGGCGCTCATGACTCCGAGGCGATTGCCGATTCAGAAATTTACAGGGCAGATACGGCCATACCCTTTTCAGACTCTGCCCTCGGTAGTCGCCTGCAAGACCGCATCTCGGTTTCTGCCGTCCGCTTGGACGAGGCACATGGGGCAATCTCCAGAATTCGCGAAACCCTGGCTGCGACGCCTCCTGACACAGGTGCGCTAGTCCGATCATTATCAGTGCAATTGGACGAACTCGACCAACTCCTTCACTCGTTGCTTTGGGTTCCGACGGAGCAATTGTTCCAGCGGATGCAACGCGTGGTGCGGGACGCTGCGATGAAAGCGGGCAAGCCGGTCCGCCTCGTGGCGTTGGGCGGCCAGACTCTGCTGGATCGCCGTTGGGAGAACGTGCTCGGCGAGTGCTTGATGCACCTCATCCGAAACGCGATCGATCATGGAATCGAGTTCCCGACACTCCGCTGCGATCAGGGTAAGCCGCCCCTCGGTGAGGTGACTCTGAATGCAGTAACCCGAGGGAAACATCTTTGCATTGAAGTGCAAGATGATGGCGCGGGGATCGCCACTGCCAAGGTGCTGCAGAGGGCGGTTGAGCGCGGACTGGTGGTCTCGAAAGCAGTCCTCTCAGAACTTGCCGTCCACGAACTCCTCTTCATGCCCGGCTTCTCCACCGCCGATTCGGTCACTGCCCTTTCGGGCCGGGGTGTGGGGTTGGATGTTGTCAGAAGCAATATCCAGAAAATCGGAGGAACCGTTGCGATCCACTCCGAATTAGGTCGCGGCACCCGATTCATTCTTCAGGTGCCGCTCGTATCGAGCGAAGGCTAGAAAGCCCCGTTCAGCGTGCCCCATTGGGGACGTCTGTTTTAGCGAGCGTGTGTCTTAGTATTTGGGCACGGACGGGTCGATTTCGTCGGCCCACCCATTGATGCCGCCCTTCACGCTCTTGACGTACTTGAAGCCCTGCTCTCGAAGGAATCGCAGAGCCTTCATGGAGCGAACGCCACTCTTGCAGTGAATGTAATACTGCACGTTCGGATCCAGATCCATGAAGCGTTGAGGCAGCGTGCTCAAGGGCACCAATGGCACTCCAGCGATTCGAGCGATTTGCTGCTCATCGGCCTCCCGAACGTCGATGACTTTGATTCCCAGCGACGGGGTATCTAGGGCCTTTTTCATTTCCTGCAGGCTCACCTCGTCGGGGTTTGAACCCGGGTTCACCGGCTCGGGTTGGATGCCACAGAACATCTCATAGTCGATAAGTTCGGTGACCGAGGGATTCGGTCCGCAAAGCGGGCACTTCGGGTCTTTCCGGAGCTTGAGTTCCCGGAACTTCATGTCGAGAGCGTTGAAGAGCATCAATCGCCCGATGAGCGAGGTTCCCTTGCCCAGAGCGAGCTTGAGGATCTCGGTGGCTTGGATGCAGCCGATGATGCCCGGGAGGACGCCCAGAACGCCACCTTCGGCACAACTGGGAACCATGCCGGGCGGGGGCGGCTCAGGATAAAGGCATCGGTAGCAGGGCCCACCGAGATGCGGAGCGAAAACGCTGGCCTGACCCTCGAAGCGGAAGATCGAACCATAGACGTTCGGCTTCTTGAGCAGCACGCAGGCGTCGTTGGTCAGGTACCGGGTCGGAAAATTGTCAGTGCCATCGACAACGATGTCGTAGGGGCGGATCAGGTCGAACGCATTGTCGGCGGTAATCCGGACCTTGTGGAGGTCGACCTGGACATTGGGATTCAGCGCATGAATGGCGACCTTGGCCGAGTCGGCCTTGGAATGCCCCACGTCGGCATCGGAATGGAGGATTTGCCGTTGAAGGTTCGAATAATCGACCGTGTCGAAGTCGACGATGCCCATTCGGCCGATCCCTGCGGCGGCCAGATACATGGCGATAGGCGAACCCAGACCGCCCGCCCCGATGCACAGGACGGAGGTGTTGCGGATCTTGCGCTGACCGGCCAGGCCGACTTCCGGAAGGATCAAATGGCGGGAGTATCGGCGAATCTCCTCATTGGTGAGCTCAAACATACGAAAGAAAAAGAAGTTAGGCCGTTGCCCGCCGACGCGAAAGAAAAGTTTAGGTTTTGCCGAAGGATCTTAAGAAGGCTCTTCAGCCCTAGGAGTCTGCTTTGAGATCCAATTTTCGATTCCGGCCTGAGGTTTGCCCACAGACTGATCTTAACCGGAACGTTTTTCTGTTGGGAGACCGGGGAATAGCGTGGTGGATTCTTTCGCAAGATGCGGTGAGAGCGAAACGCGGGCCTTGTCAGTGACGGTGTGAAAACCGATGAAACCTGCCGGTTTGAAAATCACTGATCCCAGACACTCAACGAATCATCGATCCGACCTCAGTTTGTCAGTTGCCCGATGCAATTCTTATCAAGTCGGGTGGGCCCCGGACGCGCTCGGCCTCCTCTGGAAGTAGGAAGAAATGCTGGAGCTTATCCGCAAAGAAAACGAATCCGAGGATCCGGCAAAAGCGCGGATTTCAAACCGGCCATTTTCCGTGGATTCCGGGACGTTGATGAGAGGGCCTTGCATGGGTTCGTGGTTGAGGTTCGTAACGAGCCAACAGCGACGCTCTTGCAGGAGAAAACGCAGCCACCACGACGGATCTAGTTGAAGCGTTGCAGTTTATGAATGCGTGCAGGTGGCTTCGTGGATCTTGCGAGCAGCCTCCACCGGATCGGCGGCCGCATAAATCGGGCGACCCACGACCAGCCAGTTTGCACCTGCAAAAATGGCCTCAGCCGGACCGAGGGTGCGCTTCTGATCATCCGATTTTTCAGCGCCAGTGCGGATTCCCGGTGTCACCAATTGCATGGAAGCAGGGAGAATTGCGCGGAGCGGGGTGAGTTCTAAGGGAGAGCAAACTAAGCCTCTCAAGCCGCTCGCGGCCGCGAGTCGGGCTAAGCGTTCGACTTGGCGGGTGATGTCGGTTTCGCCACCGAGTTCAGCCAATGCCGTGAGGTCCATACTCGTTAAAACGGTGACACCGAGCACCAGCGGCGCGGTGCGTCCGAGGCTGGCGGCGGTTTCTTGGGCTGCGGTCTCGGCAGCCTTCATCATGGCCGATCCGCCGGAGCAATGCACCGTCAGCATCTGGACATCCAAACGAACTGCGGCAGCGACGGCTTTGGCTACGGTGTTGGGGATGTCGTGAAATTTTAGATCCAAGAATACGGAGGCCCCGGTCTGACGAAGTTGCCGAACCAGATCTGGTCCTTCAGAAACGAAGAGTTCTTTACCGACCTTGAAGGCACCGACGTAGGGGGCGACGCGGCGAGCCAGGTCTAGGGCGGCTGCTGCGGAGGGCAGGTCGAGGGCAACGATGATCGGCGAACTCACGGGCTCATTGAAGCGCGGGAGTGCGCCAGTGGCCACGCGAAAACTGTCTACCTGGGGAAGGGCCGCAGGCGGAGACCCTCAGTGGGCACGGCCCAAGGCCTTGGCTGGAAGCCAGGGGAGCAGTTTCTCGCGCAAGAGCAGGATGCGGCGTGGATTGCCCGGTGAGGAGAGGTCCCCTTCGCGCAAGGACGCATCTGGATGTTCGAGAGCGCACTTGAAGAGGTTATCCAGAATGGCGAGTTCGCTCTGGGTCAGGATGAGAGTGCTCCGATCCTCAGTTGCATTGGTTTTCTGTTCGCGCCGGGCTAATTCGAGCAGCAGGGCGCAGGGCTCCAGACATGGAACCACAGACTTTTCAATTGCGGTTTCCGAGGGGCGCTCGCCCACCGTCCAGAGGCGTTGCCGGGTACAGCAGTGGGGATGGCATCCGGCTCGTGCGATATCCTCAGCGTCGGGTTCGTTGAGCGCGGCGACATTCCGGTACATCCCGGTTTGTCGGTCGGCATAGTGCTGCCACGAGATGGGTGCGGTTGAAGCGGAATGGACCGCGTACCAATCGGCCAAGCCGCCAGGAAGCAGCGCATCGAGTGCAGCCTCCAGGGCCGGGGCGTCTGGTGTGAGGTGAAACCAATTGCGGACCAGATTGGGCGAGGCCTTGTTGGGTCGGAATCGTCCCAAAGCATCGACCTGACTCAGGGGATGCAAATCGGTCAGAGCGATGCTTCGCAGGAGTGAAGCATCCAAGCCAGCATCATCCCTGTGACGGAGATCGATGCCGGCGGGATGCTTGGATAGCGCCAACGGGCCGAAGACCCAGTTCGAATCCGCAGGAATCCGTTCCCAAAGTGCGGCCGCGGCGGGTGAGACAAACTGAGTCATGCGAAGATCTAGTTGTGGCAAACCATCACTTGGACTTGTGGGAGTGCTCCAAATGCTCCTTCAGCAGGTCACGTCCAAAGTCGTTGTCGAAGTCTCGCCAGACGGCGTGGACATGGTTCGCATCGTTCTGGGTGTTGTCATACTCGAGCAGGAACGTTGGTCCATGGACCCTGTAGTAATGGCGTTGACCGCGTTGAGTGGAGCCTGCCCAAGCAAAGCGGATCTTGCTGCGACCCGCAGCGTCTATTTTGGAGAGGTCGGCGACTGCGAGGTCACCGCGAAGGCGGCCGACGTATTCTTCGATAATGCGCCCTAGGAGTTTCTTTTGAGCGGCGTTCATCTCGTTGAAAGCCAGACCTTGGGCCTTGCCCACATCGGCCGTTCGATTGGCCACGGTCAGGATGTCATCGGGAGCGTTGGTTTGAATGAGCGCATGCTTTTGCTGGCCGGCGTTCAGGGAGGTCATCAGTTCGCGAGCCAAGTCTTCCTCAGCAGCCAAGACCCGGAGTCCGGCTCGCGGCCCCTTGCGGACTTCAGCGGGGTTGGTGCCCATGAATGAGGGGGTTCCGCTGGCAAACTTGCCCTTCGCGAGAGTGAAGTTGAGGGAAAGATGGTGTCCCTCGAAGCGCCAGCCCCAAGTGCCTTGGGCGTCGGGCGATCCGAAGATGCTGACGTGGTAGAGTTCTGGATCACGGGGAAAACGTCGGTTAGGCCCCTCGAGTTCCTGAAGAATTTGCTCAAGGCTCATAATAGTGACGGCCTTGGAAAGGCCCCGATTGCTCAGTCCGCTTTGGAGCAGCGCCAAGGCCAGATGTCGTTGGGCGGGCTTGAGTGTTCCGAGGGTGATGCCCTTGCGATCCTTGGGGATGAAGTGCCAATTCTCCCGCTCGTCGGATTTGAACTCGAAGGTCGCAATGGTTTTCTGCTCATCATTCAGAGCAGAAAGGAAGTTTTTCGCCGCATCCGTCATCTCCGTTTCGGGCGATGCGTAAACGTGGAGTGCGGTCAGGAGAGCCGCTAGGGCTGCCGGGAAGATGGGGAATCGCATACAGTTGAGGAAATAAGAGTCGAGGAAGACGATCAATGGGTTAATTCGCGGGGCTAATGTTGGACGTCCTCAGACGGAGGTTCCGGCAGTAGAAAACTCAGTCCCAAACCGAGAGCGAACATGACTCCACCGACGATAGCCGCGGCCTTGGCAATGAACATAGGGCCGGTTCCACCGAGAGCTGGTGCCAGCAGATTGGTTGTGAGGAAAGCCATGGAAGTACCTATCATCCGACCGCCTACATTTGTCGCAAAGCTCCCGCCCGTGGCGCGCAGGTGGACCGGGAACACCTTCGGCAGGTATTCGCCCATGTAGCTAAACTGTGCTACCGTTAAAAATCCGGCCAAGAAGATGCCCCATTGAAAGAGCTCAGGCTTTTGGTCGAAGAGCCACAGGTAAGTCAGCGGCAGAACGATAAGTCCGGGCATTTGGAAAAGCCGGAGGAGCGCCCCTCGGCTAATGGCCACGGCCAACATCAGCGCCAGAGCGATACGACCTCCCAGCCCACCGAGTTCTTGCCAGAACTGGATATCCTTGCCCCGAGTCTTCACCACGGTGTCAGCCACCTCCTGTTTCGATCGATTGGCACCGAGTTGTGCCAGAACCTTCTCTCGATCGATCACCGCCTTCTTAACCGTGGGCAAGTCGCTGGTGAGAGCTGCCAATTTTGCGTCCAGTTCCGCGAACTGATTGGTCAAGGCCGACAACTTGGCGACAATCGCCGTCCGAGTAGTTGGAGCCGTATTCGTATCGCTGAGGGGCTTAGCCGCGGCGCGCATGGCCACTCGAAGTTTCGCCCGCTGCCCCGCCAATTCCCGCAAACCAGGCAAATGGGTGGCAGCCATCTCAAACGCTGGACGGATCGCGTCGAGTTGTAGATTCAGCTCTGAAGCCTCCGTCTGAAGCGGACGCAAAACTTGTTGTTGGGCGGCCAAACTAGGGAGCCCGGGGACGATACGGGTCGGAGTTAGTTGCAGCGCTCCGAATGCCACGCCATAGGCACAGGCTGAAAGCGCGGCAGTGACCAAGGTAACTCGGCGCAGAGAAGGCGAGAAGAGTTCTGAAAAGCTGGCACGTTTCAAAGTTCCCGCAGCCTTACGCTCACGCCAAACCTGCGATTCCGGAACAAAAGGGAGGAGCAGCGCGATGGGAATGGCCGGCATCAGCCCTGTGATCAGCGTATAACGCCAATCCGCGTGGGAATTAAAAGGTTCCGCTACCGGGAGCGCGGGAAAAGACGCTGCGTTTTTGAGAATCCAGCCATTCACCAAAGTCACGAACAGACCGCCCACTGAAGCAAACGCTTGCGTCCACCCCAGCACCTTCTCCTTGCGTCCTTTATCTGGAAAGAGTTCTGCCAACCAAGTGATGGCCGCCACAAACTCCACGCACACACCCACGAAAGTCGCGCACCGAAAGAAAATGAACCATCCCAGCGTCGTGCTAAAAGCAGCAGCAACGGGGGACAGGGAATACACAGCGATGCTCAAGGCGAGAACCGTCTTGCGCCCCCAACGGTCGGTCAGCCACCCCCCAAGCAATCCGAAGATCCCACCGCAAAGAGCGGCAATCCAGAGCAACCGTCCCACCCAAGTCGTCACATCGGGGTGATTGGTTGGAAGTTGGAGAATTTCCGAGATGGCTGGAGCAGCGATCAGCGGCAAAAGCAGCAGTTCATAAGTATCGAATAAAAATCCGATAGCCGCGACCACCAGCACCAGAATCGTTGTAAGATTCCAGTCGCCCGCACCACCTGATCCATTTTTCATACGTAGACGTATCACTTACCCCGTAGCCCCGTCCCCGGCAACCCCCAACTCATCAAAACAAAGAACCAAAATCTAAAAAACCTATAAAGACAAAGTGACAGGTTCAAAGTTATTGACGTGGAAGAGGATGTGGATAGTTTTGGGGGATGAGGTTGGCGCGGATTAAGGGGCAGGAGGGGAGGAGTGCTGTATACCACTGCATTTCGCGGACGGTGGGTGGGGAGAAGCTTTTGAATGAGGCGTGTCGGGAG
>JBDKKQ010000289.1:0-7908 GCA_039796015.1 Verrucomicrobiota bacterium | reverse complement strand
TTGAACGGTATTTTGGCGGCGGCAGCGGTTCCTTCGGCGACACCCACCACTGCTCCAACCGCATTTCCCCCCACGGCACCCACCGTTGCGCCGACCGCTTGTCCCACCGCTGGACCAGGTTGGCGAGGGTCGGTGATTCCCGGCAGATTGGGGTCCGATGCGCAACCGATGAAAGTGGTGAGAATTAAACCGGTTCCCAGAGAGCGAAAGATGGATTGAGGAGTCATGAAGTGTTCCATTGTTCGAAGGTTAGGGGGTTCTGAGGTCTGCGCAATATCGCCGGATAAGGGACAGGCTCCTTTCCGTTGGGTGGAGATGAATGTTGGCGCCTTACGTTTTGGGTTTTGCTGGAGTGAATCTGAGAAATTGCTCGTTTTTGTGAAGAAATTGCTCTAACCCAACAACTCAGGACTTGTGGGAGATGCCAACGCAATCCATGGGTTCCTGATGTTTTCTGTGGGTGGTTTTCGGGTGATATGAAGCTAGTGCATTGGATTTTTTCAATGTGGGTTTGGGCGATTTCGTCCGCTTGGGCTCCAGTTCGCGTTGACGGGCCGGATATCTGCGCGATATCGGGTGCTCGGAGGGCAGCCTTGCGGGTCGATGACCGACCGGGTGAGGAATTCAAAAGGTTGGCTACTCAACTGGAGGATGAATTGATCGGGATGGTCATTGACCTCTCAAGGCTTCCATCGTGGAGGATCGCGGTATTTCCGAGGGAGCTCTGCTGAGGAAGTGACTTCAGAACGTTCAGTGACCGCGCCCATCCCATCCCATTGAAGCTACCAAACAATTGATTTCATGATTTCTCTCCAAGCAGGCCGTATAGTTTTAATTGTATTGTCTGCGGTGTTTCTACTGACCGGTTGCCAGACCTACCAACAGAAGACCTCCGAGACCAAGGAGCTTTGGAGCAGTGGTCACCTCGAGGCGGCTAGTACCGATTACTCACGCAAGGCCGACAAGGCCCAGGGAGGTAAGGACGCCTTGGTCTACCGGCTGGAGCAGGCGATGGCGCTGAGGGCGGCCGGCAAGATTACCGAGAGTCAGGCTGCATTTCAGCAGGCCGACGAGCAAATCCTTCGCTTCGATGAAAAGGCCAAGGTCAGTGTGACACGTGAGGCCGGGGCTTTATTTTCGAACCAGGCGAACTTGCCCTATACCGGGCGCGACTATGACAAGGTGCTGGTTAGCACTTACAAGGCGTTGAATTTTCTCCAGTTGGGTCAGCCAGAAATGGCGCGGCCAGAACTCTTTCGCGCTTACCAACGGCAGCAAGAGGCCGTGGACAACAATCGCAAGCGCATCGAGCGCGATCAGAAGGAGATACAGTCGGCAAAGTCCGAAAAACCGGACGACTATCAGAGTATCCAGAAAGCTCAGTCGGATCCCTTGGTGAGTGGTGAGATGAAGAAGAGGTACGTCGCTCTGGATCAACTCAAGGCCTATGCTGACTACTCGAATCCGTTCCCGGTGTATCTCGATGGTCTTTATTTTCTGTCGTTGTCCACGGGCGCCAGCGACTTGGAACGTGCCCGGAAGTCGTTCGAGCGGGTCCAGGGGATGTCTGGTGCCAACAAGTACATCAACGCTGATCTGGCCTTGGCCGAGAGGGCAGCCAATGGCGCTCCCGCACCGCCACGGACGTTCGTGATCTTTGAGACGGGCAGCGCACCGCACCGGGATCAGTTCCGTATCGACATCCCGCTCTTCATTGTCGGGGCCAACCGGGTGCCTTACGTCGGGGTCGCGTTGCCTACGTTGGAGTTCAATCCCAACTACATTGCCCCGCTGACTGTTTCTTCGTCGGTAAGCACCGAATCCACCGTGCTGCTCGCCAGCATGGACAGTGTGATTGGGCAGGCGTTTCGCAACGAATTGCCGACCATCGTCACCAAGACGCTCATGTCCACCACCATCAAGGCCACGGCCGCGTACTTTGTGAACAAGACCGCGGAGGAGCAGGGAGGTGCTGTGGCGGGGTTGGTGTCGATGCTGGCGACGGCTGCCACTCAGGCGGCCATCAATATTTCCGATACCCGCACGTGGACGACACTCCCCAAGGAGTACCAGTTTTGTTCGTTTCCCACCCCGGCCGACGGCAAGCTCCGAGTCTCCGCTCCGAACACCCAGCAAGCAGAAGTTGCCGTCGATCCAAAATCCACTAATCTGATCCTCGTTCGCTCCGTGAGTCCGCTGTCACCCCTCGTGGTCACGGCGATCCGCCTCAAATGAACTTTAATCCTGTCCGAGCCCTCGCCACCGCCACCTTGATGGCCCTTCTGGGTGCCGGGTGTCATACCGTCAACACCACCGAGACCGCCCAACCGGTCTTTCAGCGCAACTTGGTGTCAGAAAAGCGGGTAATCACCGATGCTTCTCTGGCCCGAAAGGTCCAAATCTTGGGGGTAAATGTTTCCGACGGCCCCGGGGGATTTCTGAAGGTGCAGGCCGAGGTGCAGAACACCACCGGTCGGTACCAACGGTTCGCCTACAAATGGGAGTGGTTCGACAAGGATGGCAATTTGATCGAAGGCCCGGCGGCCGTGTCCATCATTCGCCAAGTCGAAGGCAAAGAGTCTTTGTTCATTAACGGGGTGGCCCCGAATCCCGCGGCCCGAGATTTTCGCCTGAAGCTTTACGAAAACGCCCGATAACTCATTTTCCGACCGTTTGAACCCTTCTGTTCGTCCATGAATCGCCCTCTTGTTTCCACCGTCCTCGTTGTCGCCACGGCCGCACTCCTAGGAGGATGCGCTTCCAGTCAGGCCACCTATGTGGATCCGGCTAGTACCCGAACCCTCAGCAATGTGGGTGAGATCAATGTCCAAGATTGGAACATGGCCTCCGAGTCCATGATCAATTCGTTGATCGCCAAGCACATCAACTCTGGAAGTGTGAAGGGCAGCGGACCCGATGGTCGGGCTGTTCTAGCCATCAGTCGCATCGTCAATAACACGAGCATCCAGATTGATACGGACATGCTGGTAAAAAAGATCCGGGTGGCGCTGCTGGGGACCGGCAAGGTCGTCGTCGACATCACCGCAGGCTTGGGTGGCCCCGAAGACCCTCTTGCGGCGGAAGCCAAGCGAGAACAGCAACTCCTTGGCACTCAGAAGGTGTCCGGCCGTCCGGATTACACGCTGTCGGGTAAGATTATCGAGAACCGCACGCGTCAGGGCAATCAGCGCGAGTCGACCTATGTATTCCAGATGGCCTTGGCTACCCGAGATGGCTTGGCGGTCTGGGAAGACGAGAAGACGATCACCAAGCAGGGCAAGCGCGCTCCGGTCAGTTGGTGATCGGCCGAACTCGGAGAAGCGCCGAGAAGCGGAGTTTCAGCCGCGTGCCAAGAGAAGCTTGAGCACGCGGCAGGCAGCCAACTGGCCTAGTCCCTCAGGCCTTGGTGGCGATCAGGCCGCTCCGGGCGGCTCCGCCGGGGAGTTCCTGACAATCGGTGAACCCGGTTTCTTGAAGCCAGTTTTCCATTTCACCCACGCCGTAGCAGCGGCCCTGTGTGGCGTGCATGAGCATTACCGAGTATTCCGCGACGTGGAGCGGGCCGGATTTGTCACGATTGAGGAAGGCGTCGTGGATGAGCAGTTGCCCTCCGGAGGGCAAGGCTTCGAACGATCGAGCTAGGAGTTCTCGGACGATGGGGATGTCCCAGTCGTGCAGCACATTGGAGTAGAGGTGGAGATCGTGTCCACGGGGCAACGGTTGGGAGAGCATGTCGCCCGCGACCACCTGAACGCGGTCGCTGAATCCGCGGGCCTCAATGGCTTGAGCGCAGATCGCATCCACCGGCGGCTTTTCTAGGACGGTGGCTTTGAGTTCCGGGAAATGGGCGCAGAGCGAGCACGCGTAAATGCCCGATCCACCGGCGATGTCCAACAGGGAGCGGGATCGCTGGATGGGTAGGTGTTCGGCAAGGGCTCGAGCCAGAAAGACGCCCCGACAGTCCATGGCCTGGGTGAATTGGCGCGCGAAATCGGGCTTCTCCATGGCCTTGTGCCAGTCGGGTTGGGCCGATTGGCTACCCCAGTTGGCGGGTTTGTCTGTTTGCAGGACTCGCAGGAGATCCTTCACCACGGGGCGATCTACCAGAGACTCGTAGTAGGGACCGAGGAACCACGGGGAGGAGGAAACCAGATGCTCCCGGGCAGTCTCGGTCACCGCATAGCGATTTCCACACGACTCGATGAGCCCCATGGCACGGAAGAGTGTGATCAACACGTCGGCAGGCCGCGGGTGGAGTTGGTGCCGAGAGCAGAGTCCTTCCAAGTCGGTCGGCTCTGCGGCCAGTGCTGTGAAAAAGTCCATTCGGACCAGTGCGAGAATGAGCAAGTCCTCGGCGTACAGGCCGTCCCGATAGCGGTAGAGGGCCGTGGGATCGGTGGCGGATGCGGCGGTCAAGGAATGGCGCATGAGTCTTGGCAGGTCAGAGTCAGTGGAAGGGAGCGCTGTTGCGGATGAGGGATGATTCTCCATCGGGGACATTCTTTAGAACGGCACGTCGCCGTCGTCGATGGGGTCGGGATCGGGGTCGGGATCTCGGAATGGGTCGTGGTCTTGAGATCGGTCGGGACTGCTGCGTTGGCCTCGTGGAGACAGAGGTGCGATCGGGGCGTGGATCTTCCATTCCTCGACGAGAGTCTCCGGAAATTCACCCAGAAAACGGGACGCCGGTTGGAAGGCCTCGCCGGCTCCCGCCGTAAATCGGAGCAGAGGGCGGCAGAGGTAGAGTTCGTCCTTGGCCCGTGTCAGCGCGACGTAGAAGAGCCGACGTTCCTCTTCCTCGCCGTCGGCAGTCTCTGCCGAGCGTCCGCTCGGAAATAGACCGTCGCAAAGCATGATGATGAACACGGCCCGAAACTCGAGGCCCTTGGCTTGATGGACTGTCGAGAGCTTGAGTCGGTCCTCGTCGTCTCCCTCCCGTTGCTTGTTTTGCTCGGCTTCGATGTTGGACTGCAGAGCCAATTCCGAAAGGAAGAGACTGGTGTCTTCGAAGGAGTCGGCGTAGGCCGCAAGCTGAGCGAGGTCTTCCAGTCGGTTGCGGGCATTTTCGTAAGTCTTACGAAGGTAGTCCTCGTAGTCGGCCTCCAGCACCCACCGGATGAGGCGACCGGGTTGCCCTCGACGTTCCGAACTCTCGCATTGAGCAATGGTGGCGGTGAACTGAGCCCAGGCCACCGCGGCTTTCTTGGGAACGGCGCGGCTAATGGCACTGAGTTCGGGTGCGATGGGCCGAATTGCTGGAAGTGCACCGTCGTTGTCCGACACCTCGAACTCTGGCGTGGATTCCGACGTCGGAAGAAACCGGGCACTGAAGGCGTTCCAGAGGGTGTCTGCACTTTTCCCACCGACCCCGGGAAGCATCTGGGCCAGGCGTTTGAAGGCCAGCTCGTCGGAGGGGTTGACGATGAGCTTGAGGTAAGCCGCCACGTCCTTGATATGGGCTTGTTCGAAGAAGCGAATGCCGCTGGTGATGACGAAGGGAATGTTGCGGCGGGTTAGCTCCATTTGCAGTTCCAGGGCATGGAAGTGCGAGCGGTACAAGACGCAGACCTCTGACAGGGGAATTCCTTCGTCGCGCAATTCGAGGGCGCGTTGAGCGATGAAGGCAGCCTGTTCCCTGGCATCCGTCGAGACGATGAGGGCCGGCTTTTGACCCGATGGCCGATGGGCCTGAAGGGCCTTGGGGAACTGGCGCAAGTTGGCGGCGATGGCGGCGTTGGCCAGGGCGAGAATCTCCGGCGTGCTGCGGTAGTTGGTCTCGATCTTGAAAACCTTCGCTCCGGCATGGCGCTCGGGAAATTTCAGGATGTTGGCGAAATTAGCACCCCGCCAGGAGTAGATGCTCTGGGCGTCGTCTCCGACGGCCATGAGGTTTCGGTTCCGCAAGGTCAGGCAGTCGAGCAGCGTGGCCTGAAGGATGTTGGTATCCTGGTACTCGTCCACCAGGACGAACTGGAAGCGTCGCTGGTAGGTCTCGGCGATGTCGGGGAAGTCTTGTAGGAGCCGCAGCCAGAGCACCAAAAGGTCATCAAAGTCCATGAGCCCAGCCTTGCGCTTGCGCTCAGCGTACTTGCGTTGGACGAGCCGGATGGAATCCATCACCCCGGCAAAGGGGCCTTCTTCACCGCCGGTTACTTCCTCCAAGGTTTGACCGGTATTGACCTGCATGGAGAAGAGGTCCGACAGCGCCTCGGCCTTAGGAAAGCGGACGGCTTTCACGTCGATGGCCGCGTCGGTGATGCAGGCGTTGAGCAGATCCTTGGCGTCCTCGCGGTCGGCGATGGTGAAGTCGCGACGGTAGCCGAGTTGGTCGGCGTGCAGGCGCAGGATGCGGACCCCGATCGAATGGAAGGTGCCTCCCCAAAGGTCTGCCACACTGCCGCCGAGCAAGTCCCCGACCCGTTCCATCATTTCGCGGGCAGACTTGTTGGTGAAGGTCAGGAGGAGAATGCGGTCGGCGGGGATTCCGTGCTCGATGAGCCAGGCGACGCGGTAGGTCAGGGTGCGCGTCTTGCCGGCACCCGCACCGGCGAGGACCAAGCAGGGTCCCGGGGCCGCGGTGACCGCCTCATACTGTTGGGTATTGAGTTCCTGCGCGTAGTCGATCCGCAAGTCGGCCGGCGGTCGGAAGGGGTTTAGTTGGTACTCGCGCGCCACCCCTTGATGAAAGGGGCACACCGTCAAAATCCCAATCCGGAAATGACCGGGATTCAGTTCAATCGCTCGGGCTGCGGATAAGGCCCCATTCGGGAGATACCGGGTTCGGACGGGTTGCGACGCCGCTCGTTCAGTTGGGTTAGAAACTCAGGGAATGCTTCCGGCAGACGGGACCCTTTCAGATAGGCTTCTGCACCTTCCTTGTGCCCGCGAGCCCGGAGCGTGGCGTAGACGTGCAATTCGAACTGAAGCCCAAATTGCGCTGCGGCCTCCATATCTCCCAACGACTGAAGCACGGCGATGAGTGCCTCGGCCGTGGAGAATTGGTCCAGGCGTTCCTGAGATCGCAGCCAGTATCGACTGGCTCCGGTTTGGCTGAGGCGGACCAGGCGGCCCCAACTTTGGACGGCCCGCAGCATCTCACCTGCTTGGCCCCAGTTGCCATCCAACAGAAGAACCTGCGGAGCGGGTTGGTCGGCAGGGCGAGGGAGCAAATTCTCAACCGGCTCGCCTTCCGGGTGCAGGATCCAGAGTTCGCGGTCGGGACGCGCGATGGCTTCGAGCGTCGGGGGATCGACGCGCTGATAAACATGCGTGCGCGAACCCTGAAGGGTGCGGGCCACCAGCTTGCCGGTGCTGGTGGGGCGCCAGTTCTCGCGGCGATGAATTAAGACGTCGACGGCCACTGGGCTCACGACGGGACGCAGCGCGGCGCAGAGGCACCAGCGAGGAGGCAGGCAACACCCATCGCATCGTATTGTTCCTGCGAGGATCACGCTGCGGGCCATAGGCGACAGGATGCTGGGGAGGAGGGAAGTAGGGAAAAAGAAACCGCCGGACCTCCTAGATGGAGAACCGGCGGTTTATCGAGCGGAGACCTCTCGGTTAGTAGGCGGCCTGAGCGCCCTTGATCTGGCGCTTCTGCATCCAGGGCATCATCGCGCGGAGCTTGGCACCGGTCTTCTCGATCGGGTGCTTCTCGCCGGCGGCGAGCAGGGCGTTGTACTTCTTGTAGCCACTCTTGTACTCGGCGACCCAGTCCTTGGCGAACTTGCCAGACTGAATGTCCTTGAGTGCGGCCTTCATGCGCTTCTTGACCGAAGCGTCGATGATCTTCGGGCCGACGCTCACGTCGCCCCACTTGGCTGTCTCGGAGATCGAGAAACGCATACCGGCGATGCCCGCCTCGTTCATGAGGTCTACGATGAGCTTGAGCTCATGGAGGCACTCGAA
>JBDKKQ010000288.1:0-4459 GCA_039796015.1 Verrucomicrobiota bacterium | reverse complement strand
ACGGTTTCCTGATGGCAGGGCATGGTCTCTACACGTGGGGTTCCGATCTGGCCGAGGCACGGCGACACATCGAGGTGTTGGAGTTCCTGATGGAGGTTGTGGGAACCCGGCGGGGTTGGGGAAGTTGAGGAATTGCGGATACTGTTCTCGCGCTTTACCTCATCAATTTTTTTTGGACAGCCCCTCTAGTTGGAAGGTTGAATCCGGATTGTTGCTGTTGCCCGCTTATCGGCCTGCAGTAACTTTGAATATGGCGTTGCTGCGAATTCCCGATGAGGGACGAGTGCTTTCCGATCCTGAGGCCATCCGGTCCCACCTTTCCGCTCATGGCATTTGGTATGAACAATGGCCGGTGGCGGGTCGTGTGGATCGACAGGCAACCGCCGAGCAAATTTTGTTAGCCTATGCCCCTGAGGTGGATCAGTTGAAGGCTCGGGGTGGCTACATCACGGCCGACGTCATCGATGTGACCGCCGATGTCCCAGGCCTGCAGGCCATGCTGGATAAGTTCAACAAGGAGCACACGCATGCCGAGGATGAGGTGCGCTTCATTGTGCGCGGCAGCGGGGTGTTCCATATTCATCCGAAACAGGGCCCCGTTTTTGCTATCGAGGTGATGGCGGGAGACTTGATCAACGTGCCCGCCGGCACACTTCATTGGTTTGATCTCTGCTCCGATCGGGATATCCGCGCGATTCGACTGTTCCGGGAGAAGGCCGGTTGGACTCCCGTTTATAGCGGCAGCGATGTTGCGGTCGGTTACAAACCGCTGTGTTTCGGTCCGAGTTACGTTTCCTCCGGAACTCCGTTGGTGCCCACCCTTCCCGAACTTTCAGCATGATCGAGTTCCGCGGCCGACTGATCTTGTTAGATATCGAGGGGACGGTTTCGCCGCTGGCCTTCGTCCACGACGTCCTCTTTCCTTTTGCACGACGCGAGGTTGGGGATTTCCTGACCCGTCATCAGACTTCACCCGAGGTGCTGCGAGCGCTGGAGCAAATAGCACGTGATTCAGGGCCGGGTTCCAACAGTGAGGGCGACCGGACGAACCTTGAATCGGAGTCCGAACGAGCGGCCTGGGTGACCCGCATTCATGCGCTGATGGACGCCGACGCTAAGCAGACCGGGCTTAAGTGGCTGCAGGGATTGATCTGGGATGAAGGGTATCAATCGGGTGAGTTGAAGAGCGTGCTCTTCAGCGATGCTGTGGATTCCATCCGGGCCTGGCATCGGGCAGGCTTGCGGTTGCGCATCTACTCTTCAGGTAGCATCGCCGCGCAACGACTGTTCTTTGCCTACAGCGATAGTGGCGATTGGACGGGTTGCTTGGAGGGATACCACGACACGACGACTGGACCGAAACGCGCGGTGGCCAGCTACCAAGCCATTGTCGCGGGAGCAGGGCTGCCGGCCGACGAGATCTTGTTCCTCAGCGATATCACCGAGGAATTAGACGCGGCACTCGAGGCGGGATGCCAGACGGCCTGGGTCGTGCGCCCGGGCAACAACCCTGGACAGACCGACCGACATCCCACCATTCGGAGTTTTGCGGAGATCCAGATTAGCTAAGCTTCCAGTTTCCGCGCATTGGCTGATCGAGGTAGGCGTTGGCTGCCTTGTCGCCAATGAAGGTCTCCTTCTTGGAGTCATACCGCAGTGGTCGGCCCGTTTGCAGGGCAATTTTTGCGAGGTTGACGAGTGTGCAGGAGCGGTGGCCATTGATCTCGTTGAGGGCGAACTTGGAACGGGTCTTCACGGCCTGGACGAAGTCAGTGACCATGGGTTCCGGATCCTTCAGTCCCTTGAGGGTTTGCTCGAAGTTCGGGATGTCGGCCTTCATGCCTTTGAAGATCTTGCCCTTGGAACCAGCAATAAACGCGGCCTGTTTGTCCTTGTTTTCGCCGTCCAAGATAATCTCGGTGCCGTCTTTGTATTTCATCCGGATGGTCCGGAAGGTGCCTACCGCATCCGTATCTTGCACCGGGGCGTCCGACTCGATTTCCACCGGGCTTTCGTTGTCCTTGCCGAGGATGTACTGCACGGGGTCGAGGTAATGCTGGCCCATGTCTCCTAGGCCGCCTCCATCGTAGTCCCAATAGCCTCGGAAGGTGCCGTGCACGCGGTGCGCGTGGTAAGGCTTGTACGGGGCAGGCCCGAGCCAGAAGTCGTAATCGAGTTCAGATGGGACGGCTTGGGGTGTCAGGTCGGTGCGGCCAATCCAATAAAACTTCCAATCGAAGCCGGTTGAAGCGTTGAGAGTAACCTTCAGCGGACCGTCGCCCAGCATCCCGTGCATCACCGCTTTGCGGATGTCCTTCACCGGCACGCCCATGCCGTAGAAGCTGTCCTGAAAGCGGAACCAGGTGTTGAGGCGGAAGATGCGCTTGTGCTTCTTGACCGCGGCGACGACCGCTCGGCCCTCGGCGATGGTCCGCGTCATGGGCTTCTCGCACCAAATGTCCTTACCCGCTTTGGCCGCGGCGATGGAGATGATGGCATGCCAGTGTGGCGGCGTGGGCACATGGACGATGTCGATGTCCTTGCGGGCGAGGACTTCGCGGAAGTCCTTGTAACCTTTGCAATCAGGACCGCCGGCCTTTACCGCCTGGGCCAGGTGGTTGGAGTCTACGTCGCAGACAGCCAGCAATTTGCAGGTGGTGTTGATGGAGTTCACATGCCCCATGCCCATGCCGCCGGTGCCGATGACGGCGCGGGTCAGGATTTCGCTCGGAGGCGTGTGGCCAGCACCGCCAAGAACATGTCGAGGGACAATGGCCACGGTGGCCATCGCGGCGATAGAGTTGCGGAGGAAGCTCCGGCGTGTCAGCGGGTTGTGGGTGTTCATGATGGGGTGTGCGATGCGGGATCTGGAGTAGCGGTATTAAAAACGAAACCGGGCGATGGGGTCACGCGAGGATTTCTCGGATCACTTCGCCTTTGACGTCGGTGAGTCGGATGTCGCGTCCACCGAAGCGATAAGTCAGGCGATCATGGTGGATTCCTAATTGATGCAGAATGGTGGCGTGCAGGTCATGCATCTCCAGGCGGTTCACCACCGACTTGTAACCCCAGTCGTCGGTCTGTCCGTAGGTCATGCCCCCACGCACGCCGCCACCGGCCAGCCATACCGAGAAGCCGTGCTCGTTGTGGTCGCGGCCATCGTTGCCCTGGGCAAAGGGCGTCCGGCCGAATTCACCGGCCCAGACTACGAGCGTTTCGTCGAGCAATCCGCGCTGTTTCAAATCCATGAGCAATCCGGCAATGGGTTGATCCACGGCGCGCGCGTTGTCGCCGTGGTTTTTTACGAGACCGCCATGGGCATCCCAGCGGCTGTAGCCATCCACCATCGGGATGGTGAGTTCGACGAAGCGCACGCCTCGTTCGACCATGCGCCGGGCCAAGATGCATTCCCGCGCATAAGTGCGGGTGTGTTCGTAGGGAGCGTCGAGGCCGTACAGCGTACGGGTTGCCGCCGTCTCGTTGGAGATGTCCATCAACTCAGGGATCGTCACCTGCATGCGGGCTGCTAATTCATAATTGTGGATCGCTGATTCCAGCGCATCGACTCCACCGGATTGTTCGAGTGCGTGCTCGTTGAGCCGACGAACGAGGCGCTGTTTGGTTTGTTGCAATTGGGCCTGCTTTTCAGAGGGCACGACGTTGGCCAGTGGAGTCCCTTGAGCATGAATAAGAGAACCCTGATGTGTGGCCGGCAGGAAGCCGCTGCCAAAATTGTCGAGCCCTCCGGATGGAATTTGACCGCCATTGAGCACCACGTAGCCCGGCAGGTTGTCATTGAGCGAGCCCAACCCGTAGTTCACCCAGGCTCCCATGCTCGGGCGTCCCTGAAGACCGATCCCGCTATGGAGAAAGTAGTTGGCGCTGGTGTGTTCCGGGAAGTTGGAGGTCATGGATCGCAGCACGCACAGGTCGTCGGCCTGGCGGGCGATGTGCGGGAAGAGGTCACTAATCCAGAGGCCGCTCTGGCCATGTTGGCGGAACTGCCAGGGCGATTTGAGAATGGTTCCGATGCTGTCGAACTGAGTCTTCTCGATCCGTCCCATGGCCTTGTGGGCGTCTTGGCCATGGTACTTCGCCAGCAACGGCTTGTGATCGAAGCTGTCCACCTGAGACACGGCCCCTTCCATGAATAAGAAAAGAACACTGCGGGCCTTGGCTGGAAAATGGGGAGTGGCGAGCGGGCCCGATTCAGCGCCACGGACTGCGGCGGCCAGCGGGGAGTGGCTGGACTGGGAAAGCAGGGACCCCAAGGCCAGGGTCCCGAATCCGTTGGATGCGCGACGCAAGAGTTCCCGACGGCTCAGTCGCAGCCCGGGAGTTCCTGAGGAGGGATGGGGAGGCATCATGTTCAGGGCAGGTAAATGAACTCGTTGGCGTTGAGCAGGGCGTGGCAAAGGTCGGTCCAGATGTCTGCACCTGACGGATTCGACGCGTGGAG
>JBDKKQ010000287.1:0-4245 GCA_039796015.1 Verrucomicrobiota bacterium | reverse complement strand
GCCATAATGGGTCAGACCCACGGCTCGTAGACCGTAGGCGTAGGCCCGCTCCAAATGGGCGGGAGTATGGAGCGAATCGGCTCCCTCCAGACTGAGGATGTATCCGATAGGCTTCGGCTCGGTCGAGGGGCGTTGCCAATCGGCCAGGTGAGCCTCCAGGCCGGCCCGGTCAGTGATGAAGCGCAGTTCGCCTGCGGCCTCCATCTCGCGGTACCACGCCAACTGGCCTTGGGTTTGGGCCCACGCCTGCGAGGCGCTGCTCCAGCCCGGCATGCGGCTGAACCGGTTCACTGATCGAGCAATTTGGGTCGCGACACAAAGCCCCAGGCTGCCCCGGCGCATTTCCGGAAAGCAGACGATTCCGTTGCCCCGATCGGGCTGGTCCCGCTGGTGTTGCTCGCGGCGACGGATGTACTCCAGCGATTGGGTGAGATCCCGGTTCCACTCCATGGCGTTCATGGAGAGGTCCAAATGGCAATCGAACACCAGCGGCTGTGACGACTCGGCGGGCAGGTCGGACATATCGGCACAAGGCCTACCCGGGATGCAGCCCGGAGTCACGCAGAACACCCGGGCAATAGGAGGGGCAATGCAGGCCCGCTCGAGATCACTTACCCGCTACCGGAAGCGGCACGGCTGGAAGGGTGAAGCGAAAGGCGGCTCCCTTGGCGGGAGCAGTCTCGAGACGCACCTCGCCGCCATGGGCCTGGATGATGTGCTTGACGATGCTCAGACCCAAGCCCGTGCCTCCCTGTTCCCGGGAGCGAGCCGTGTCCACCCGGTAGAACCGCTCGAAGACCCGCTCGGCCGCTTCGGTGGGGATGCCCGGACCGTCGTCCGCCACGGCCATTTCGATCAAATCGCTTCCCGGGATCTCGCGTCCCTCGATGCGCACGGTGCCTCCGGGGCGACCGTATTTGATGGCGTTGTCGATAAGGTTTGAGAGCACTTGATCGAGGCGATCGGAGTCAGCCCGTGCATGCAATCCGACAGGCACATCATTGATGAGCTGAACACCGCGGTCCTCGGCCTTGCGGTGGAAATCGTCAAAGACCTCCGTCACATGTCCGCGCAGCGGGACAGTGTCGTAATTAATGGCTAACTGACCGGACTCCAATCGGGACAATGTCAGGAGATCTTCGATCAGGTAGGTCAACCGATCACAATGGCGATCGATGATGTCGAGGAACTTGGACGCAATGGCCGGTTGCGAAACCGCGCCATCCAGCAACGTCTCCACCGATCCCTTGATAAGCGAGAGGGGGGTGCGCAGCTCGTGACTGACATTAGCCACAAACTCGCGGCGAGTGCGCTCCAACTGACGGAGGCGCGTCGCATCGTGCAGCACCATTAAGACGCCATCTGTCCGCCCTTCGGGCCCAACAAGAGCGACCGCGTTGACCTGAAGCAATCGAGCTTCCGATCCTCCCTCCAACTCCAACTCCTTGCCATTGACCCGGCCTGCCTTGCCCGCCTCAGCAGCCACCGCCGACAAGTCATTGCAGCGAAAGGCCTCGAGAAGGGTGCGACCACGGACATCGGCCTCGAGATCAAAAAAACGGCGGCACGCGGTGTTCGTGAATTGCACCCTTCCGGAGGCATCCAGCAGCAACACTCCTTCGAGCATGTTCTCGAAAAGCGCCTGTTGGCGGGCGTTCTCAGCGGCCTGCGATTCGGCGCGGCTGGAACGTTCTTGGGCGAGCTGATCGCGCAACGAGGCTGCCTCTCGGGCCTCCCGAAGCCAACGCCCCCTCAGGAACAGGGTGGCCACGACAGCCGAGATTCCGGCACCCAAAACCGCGGCGAGTAAGGGAGAAATCGACATGCGCGAATCAGGCTTCCAGCCAATCAGGCTTCCATGAACCGATATCCGACACCCCGAACCGTGTCCAAGTACTGAGCGCCCTCACCCAACTTCTCGCGCAGGCGCCGCATGTGAGTATCGACGGTGCGAGTGTCGATGAGGTTGTCGTATTCCCAGACATCCCGCAGGAGTGCCTCGCGGCTTTGGACCCGCCCGCGCCGTTGAGCCAGCACAATGAGCAGCTTGAACTCGGTGGCCGTCAGATCGACCCGTTGGCCGGCAACACTCACGAGATGACGCGGGATATCAATGAGCAGATCACCGAACTGCATCGTCTGGGGCTTCTCTTCCTCGGTCTCGCTGCGACGCTTGAGCAAGTTGCGAATGCGCAGAATTAATTCCCGCGGGCTGAAGGGCTTTGTGACGTAGTCGTCGGCACCCAATTCAAGACCGACCACACGGTCGATCTCACCGGCCTTGGCGGTGACCATGATGATGGGAATGGCACTGGTGGCCGGGTCCCGCCGTAGCAATTTACACACCTCGAGGCCATCGACCTCGGGCAGCATGAGGTCCAACAAGATGAGGTCAGGCAACTGCTGACGCGCCTTCTTTAATGCCGCATCACCATCATCCGCCGTGGTCACCTCGTATCCGGCGTTTTTTAGGTTGAAGCCCAAGACTTCTAACGCATCGGGTTCGTCGTCGACGACGAGTATTTTTGGCATAACTCGAGGTAACAATGGCATGGATATTATGTTCGCTCGATGTCGGTCACGTTACAAGTCCGTGACTTGCTGGTCTTTTCGGGGTGCTTGACCGGCACGGGGCACCGACCAAGGTACAACAAATGTGTGGTCGGTACAGTCTGGCGAAGGAATCCGTCGAGGTCACGGTGGGAACCCATCGCGTCGGAAGACAGGGCAAGGCCCGCTACAATATTGCCCCCACGCAACGCGCTCCGGTGATCCGCCGGAACGCCCAAAATTTGGTGATCGATGAATTACGCTGGGGACTGATTCCTGAGTGGTCCCGCGATGAGGCCGTCGGATTTTCGCTGATCAACGCCCGGTCTGAGACCTTGGCCGAAAAGCCTGCCTTCCGGACCGCCTTTCGCAGTCGGCGGTGTCTCATTATAGCCGACGGGTTTTACGAGTGGCAGGCCCTCGGCCGGTCCAAGCAACCGTGGAGATTCGCGCGAACCGACTGCGACTTCCTGCTGTTCGCCGGTCTTTGGGAATCCTGGCACCCGCCCGATCAGGCCACCCCTCTCGAATCCTTCACCGTCATCACTACGGTCCCGAACTCCGTGGTTGCACCCATCCACGACCGGATGCCGGCTTGCCTCGATCAGGAAGCCGCAGAGCTCTGGCTGGAACCGTCGTCCCCGCTCGAACTGCTCCAAACCCTCCTCAGACCGAGCCCTGACGCCGGTTGGTCTGCCTATCGGGTGAACCCCCTCGTCGGCCAAGCTCGCATCGACGACCCACGGTGCATCGAGGCGTTGTCTGAACAACCGAGTTTGTTCTGATTTCAGGCTCAGGTTTCCAACTCAGTCGAAGATCGGGAAGAAAGTATTGAACGCCTTCTCGCAGAAATACCCCGGGTCATTGAAGCGGCGATGACGGTCGAGTGCATCGATGGACTGCATTTGCCCCGCGCTCAGCGAAAAATCGAACACTTGGGCATTCTCGCGCAGATGATTGAAATCCTGCGCCTTCGGGATGACCGCGCACCCACGCTGAACTCCCCATCGCAGCACCACCTGGGCCGGAGTGCGACCCAGATCCGCGGCGAGGCCGTTCACCACCGGATCCACCAGCACCGACTCCTCGGGGCGGGCCATTCCCAATGGCAAGTACGACGGTGCGCCCAGCGGTGAGAAGGCCGTGACCGCAATGCCCTCCGACTGGCAGAAGCGCACCTGACGTTCTTGGGTCAGGTACGGATGAGCCTCGAACTGATGGACCGCCGGCCGGATGGAGGCCGTGTTCAGCACTTCCCGCAGCATCGAGACGTTCAGGTTGCACACGCCGATTTGCTTCACCAGGCCGGCCCGCTGCAACTCCTCCATCGCGCCCCACGTGTCGGCGTACGGCACCGCGATGGGCTTCAGGGCTGGCTTCTCGGCCGCCGGATCGAAAAACCATTCTGGCGGATAGCGCACATCGAACGGCACGTAAGCCAGAGCGATGGGGAAATGCACCAAGTACAAGTCTAGCACGTCCAAGCGCAAATCTCGCAGCGAGCGTTCGCACGCCGCGCGAACATGCTTCGGCTCGTGGTAGGTGTTCCACAGCTTGGAGGTGACCCAGAGGTCGTCCCGGCGGCAAAGCCCTTCCTGCAAGACCGCCGCCAACCCCGCACCCACCTCGGCCTCATTGCCGTAGTCGCAGGCGCAATCAAAATGCCGGTACCCGAGCCGGACCGCCTCGCGAATC
>JBDKKQ010000286.1:0-3116 GCA_039796015.1 Verrucomicrobiota bacterium | reverse complement strand
AACGGGTTGGCTGCTGTCGCGTTGCCAGGCGGCGACAGCCATCTGCTTTCCAACGTAAGAGCCGTCGAGGTCGCTCTCATCAAGCGACTCTCATTGTCCCCCGGTGAGCGTTATCCTTCTCTAGGACCGGAGGCGAGACTTGGGCTCGAAACCCCGCCAGTTGCCGTCGAAGCACGATTCGACGGGTACGCGCGGGGCCGGCACATCGTGAACTCAGTCCATGTCCTCTGGCGTCCGGCGCGTGTCAAGCTACTTGTCGCAAAAAACCAAAATATCAAGCTGCTTTTCTGAGTGGCTCGGCCTCGTCTGATTTGTCGGGATTGAGGTGAACGACGTCGTGGCGAGTCCAGTCGCGGGTAGGGCCGGACCACCGGTTCGGATGGGCTTGGCAAGCGGCCTCATAGACCTTGGCGCGGGCCGTCAAAAGCTCTTCATCGAGTAGCTCGTGGCGTTGCGAAGGCGTCACGAAGCTGATGGAGCTATGACGATGTTCGTTGTTGTACCAATCAACCAGCTTGACCACCCAACGGCGTGCTTCCAGCAAGTCGGCGAATGGCTTGACTGGTAGCTCCGGCCGATATTTCAGCGTCCTGAACAAGGACTCCGAATACGGGTTGTCATTGCTCACCGATGGCCGACTGCGGGACGGCGCGACCCCCAGACGTTGCATCATGGCCAGCATCGTTTCGCCCTTCATGGGTGAGCCATTGTCTGAATGCACCGTCAGCCGTCCTGGCTTGATGCCATGACGCCGACAAATGTCCAGCAGCAGCGCGGCGGCCCGCTCCGCGCTTTCGCAGTCATAGATCTGCCAGCCCACAATTTTTCGGCTAAACAAATCAACGAACAGGTAAAGATAAAAATACAGGCCACTCACCTGCGTGGGCAAGTACGTGATGTCCCAGCAGTAAACCTCATCCGGCGTGGTCGCCTTCAAGGCGCGTGGTTTGCTGCGCTTTTGCGGCGCCCTCTCCAAGCGCCGGTGCGTGAGCTGGCCCGCCTCCCTCAGCAACCTGTACAGCGTCGACTCGCTGGCCACATACCGGCCAAGATCGGCCAGGCGGGGCACGATCTGGCTCGGCGGCAGGTTCTTGTATTCCTCGCTGTTAAGCACCTCCAGCGCGACCTCTCGCTCAGCCTCACTGAGCTTGTTGGGCGGCGTGCTGATCCGGCGTTTGTCACTGGCCCGCAGGTCTCCGTCCTGCGCCGCAGGGCGTTGCCAGCGCTGCACCGTGCGCGCACTCAGCCCAATCTGGCTGCACGCACGTGCCCATCTCGCGCCAGCTTGGCACGCCTCCGCCAACAAAACCAAAAGGCTTTGACGTTGCTCCAGCGCAATCATCTCTCCTCGCCCTCCCACAGCGCTTGGTACTTTTTTTGCAGCACCAGCAAGGCTGCGGCTTCCGCCAGCGCCTTCTCTTTTCGGTTCAGCTCGCGCTGCAATTTGTCATGCTTGACCTGCAGATCTCGCAACGCCGTCTTCGACTCGCGTGAGTCCGCAACCGCTGCACCACAAAAAGCCTCCCGCCATGCCTGAAGCTGATGCTCGAACAGACCCTTCTCCCGGCACCACGCGCTCACCTCAGGCGCCGTCAGCGCATGGGTTTCATTCAACGCGAGAAGCCGCTGCGCAGCGCTCCAAGATGCCGCCGCCATATCGCTCGGCAACACCACCACCGAGTTGGCCCGCGCCTCTTTGCGCTTGCCAATCCCAATCCACTTCCTCAAGGTCCCCTCACGCATATTCAATTCCTCAGCGATCAACCTCACGCTCTTCTCTCCTCGCCCTCGAACCTTGATCAAGGCCTGCTCTTTGAACTCTTCGGATGCTCGGTCTGCTTTCATTGTCTGTGCTCCTTTGCGGCTCATCCGCAATTTCGGGGGAGCGACAAGTAGTCTGACTCAGGGGGCTGTCCCACGTCGGTGCTTCGCAGCTACGAGTTCGGTGAAGCTCACATGGTCCGTGGGGACGGTCGTATGCTTCCGGCAAGCGTGCTCGATTTGACGGGTCCTGCGATGTAGCGGGGCTCAGGGCGAGGCGCTGGTTCGCGGAGGGGCGATGGCGAAGTGGCGCCCAGTTGATGGTGGCTCACGCCACGTGCCTGTGGCGTGGGAGAGTTTCCGCGCATGAAGACCCCCAAGCTGGTCGCCGCGACGCAGTCGGAACTCGACGAGATCCTCGATCTTGCCCGAGCGGCATTCCCGCAGCGTCAGTACCAGTTGCTCGAAGCGATTCTGGGCACCTTTGCCTACGTGATGACCGGGCTCGAGAAGTAAGCGGCCAAGCGTTGCACCTTGAATCAGGTTCGGATTTTCGGAAGCGAGTTCGGATTTGGGATGACGGAGCTGTACAGGAGACGTGATAGTAGTGTTCCATGGCACCTCCTGTAAGACGCACACCTCCTCCGTCAGCTCGGCATAACCCATTGAGCGGTCGGCCCGCAGCAATGGGTACGTCTGTGACACCCACGTCCAGGAACAGGTCAAACCCAGTTGGACTGGGCCGCGCCCCTCAGTTGCCGGCGCCTAGTGGAGGGATCAATCTGGGGCCTCGTCAATCTTCTCCAAACTTGCAAGCGTCTGCGAACAATCGACGGGACGCAAGCTTTTCAGGGAGGGACGGGCCGTGGTTGTCGCCGGGGTTTGGACATGGAACAAGTGAGCAACTTCTCCCTGCAGATCCGGTCGACAGCGATTCATTAGATGCCCTTCTGGGTATGGGAATGCCTGAATCAGATCAGTTTATGGACATGGATTGGGCGCCATCGGGCAACGAACCTCCGATGCTCATCGACGGCCTGCAAAGTGCGCAGTTCCAATTAAGTTCGCCCAATTTTTTATCGCAGCAGGTCATTCCCGGGTCTGCGCATTTTTCCGGCCAAGGGGGGACGGCGCCTGCAGCGAGCTCGCCGCTGGCGTTGCTGTCACCTGTGCGGACCGGATTTGCGCCAAGTGCTGCAGGATCGAACGCAGTAGCACCGGCGCCATCAGATCCGGTTGCCGCGAGTGTTGTACACGCAGCCGGGTTGGTCACCGAGCGCGGCACCCTGGGCGGCGCAGAGGTTGGCCCGGCATCCATGCGGCAATTACAGCGGCTGGTGCGCAATTGTGCCGAC
>JBDKKQ010000285.1:0-13032 GCA_039796015.1 Verrucomicrobiota bacterium | reverse complement strand
AGGGACAGGCTCTTCAAGAGGGACAGGCTCTTCAAGAGGGACAGGCTCTTCAAGAGGGACAGGCTCTTCAAGAGGGACAGGCTCTTCAAGAGGGACGGGCTCTTCAAGAGGGACAGGCTCTTCAAAGGGGACAGGCTCTTCAGAGGGGACAGGCTCTTCAGAGGGGACAGGCTCTTTTGGATAACCGGACTCAATGTCCGCTTGCCGGGAAACGGCTTTGATTCCATCTTCTCTCCATTGATGGATACTCAACTGAACCAGTACCTTCCGGTGCTGATGCTGCTGTTCGTGGCTGCCAATTTCGCCGTTGGAACTTTGGCTGTGTCTGTGTTGCTCGGAAAATCAGGGCGACGGACTCAAACCAAGGACATCCCCTACGAGTGCGGAATGCTCCCTCAGGGCGAGGGCAGCGCTCGACTCAGCATTAAGTTCTATCTGGTCGCCCTGCTCTTCGTCTTGTTCGATATCGAGGTGGTCTTCATGTACCCTTGGGCCGTTACTTTTAAGGAACTGGCCCGAACGGATCTGGCTCTTGGCCTCGGCGGAATGCTCTCTTTCCTAGGTATCGTCTTTGTCGGATACATTTACGCCGTCAAAAAACGCGCGTTTGACTGGAAGAGCTGAACTCCCCGGATTCATCTCAAACCACCGGGCAATTCTCAGCGTAATCGTCATGCGGTTCCGCCCTTGAAAGGTATTTCCCGGTCCGTTTCAAAAAATATTTTGCTCCCCACCATTTCGATTGATTCACTTTGCTCACTTGGACCCAAACAAGGTCTCACCATTCCCCGTTGAATGAACTCGTACCCGTCCGTACCGAACTCACTCTACCGGCCTGACTTCGAACACGACGCGTGTGGCGTCGGTTTTGTGGCCAACATCAAGGGAACCCAGACTCATTCTGTGGTCCAACAAGGGCTCCAAATTCTCCGGAATCTGGACCACCGCGGCGCGTGCGGCTGCGAAGCCAATACGGGCGATGGCGCTGGCATCCTCATCCAGATGCCTCACGAGTTCTTGGCCAGCGAGACCCAGCGTGTGGGCATCACTCTGCCTCCCCCCGGTCAATACGGCGTGGGCATGGTATACTTGCCCCGGGATCTGCAGCAGCGCCGCAAGCTGGAGATGGCCTTCGAGAAGATTATCCAATCGGAAGGCCAAGACCTCTTGGGCTGGCGCACCGTCCCGACCGACAACAGTTCGCTCGGCGAGACTGCAAAGTCTTCGGAACCCCATGTCCGACAGGTCTTCATCGGCAAGAACCCGGAACTCAGCGACGACCTAGCCTTCGAACGAAAACTCTACGTCATTCGCAAGCGCTCTTACTCCGAGATTCGTTGCTCCACCAAGGACGGCGCCGGGTACTGGTACATTTGCAGCCTTTCCTGCCGCACCCTCGTGTACAAGGGAATGCTGATGACCGAACAGGTCGACAAGTACTTCCTAGACCTCAAGAACCCGGACATGAAGTCGGGCTTGGCACTGGTACACTCGCGCTTCAGCACCAATACGTTCCCGAGTTGGGCCCGTTCGCACCCCTACCGTTACATCGCCCACAACGGCGAGATCAACACGCTGCGCGGCAACATCAATTGGATGCGGGCCCGCGAGGCCTTGTTCCAATCCGATGCCTTCGGTGACGACATCCACAAGATCCTGCCCATCGTCGACCCAGACGGCAGCGATTCTGCCATGTTCGACAACGTGCTGGAATTGCTGGTGCTGGCCGGCCGCTCCTTGCCGCACGCGATGATGATGATGATCCCAGAACCCTGGGCCAATCATGAGTCGATGAGCGACGAAAAGAAGGCGTTCTACGAGTACCACTCTTGCCTGATGGAACCGTGGGACGGCCCTGCTTGCGTGGCCTTCACCGACGGCGTCCGCATCGGAGCATCTTTGGACCGCAACGGCCTGCGCCCGTCGCGTTATTACATCACCAAAGACGATCAGGTCATCATGGCCTCAGAGGTCGGCGTACTCGATATCGCTCCGGAGAACATCGCCCATAAGGGCCGTCTCCAACCCGGCCGCATGTTCTACATCGATACGGCCCTAGGCCGGATCGTGGATGACGCCGAGATCAAGGAGCAAATCGCCATCGAACAACCCTATCGTCAGTGGCTCAACCAGCACTTGATCGAGTTGTCCTCGTTGCCCGACCAGGAGCACCTGCCCGAGCCCGGCCACTCCACAGTTTTGCAGCGTCAGCAGGCCTTCGGTTATTCCTTCGAAGACTTGCGAATGCTGCTAGTTCCGATGGCTCGCGACGGCGTCGAAGCCATCGGATCGATGGGTACCGACACGCCCTTGGCGGTGTTGTCCAACCACTCGCAGTTGCTCTACAACTACTTCCACCAGCTCTTCGCGCAGGTCACCAATCCTCCGATCGACTGTATTCGCGAAGAGATTGTCACCAGTGCGATCACCACCATCGGCTCCGAGAAGAACCTGCTCACCCCGTCAGCGGAGAGTTGCCACCTCATCGAGTTGAAGTCGCCGGTGCTGACTAACGAAGAACTGGCCAAGCTCAAAAGCATCAATCAGTCGGGCTACAAGTCGGTCACGCTCCCCATCCTTTACAAGGTGGATAAGGGCTCCAAGGGACTCGAGAAGGCCCTGAAAGACCTGTTCAAGGCAGCTTCCAAAGCGATTAACGACGGGGTCAATATTCTGATCCTGTCCGACCGCGGACTCAGCGCCAAGAGCGCGGCCATCCCGGCATTGCTGGCAGTCAGCGGCCTCCATCATCACTTGATTCGCGAAGGCGACCGGAATCGCGTCGGGCTCGTTCTCGAATCGGGCGAACCGCGCGAGGTTCACCACTTCTCGCTGCTCATCGGCTACGGGTGCGGAGCCATTAATCCGTATCTGGCCTTTGAATCGATCGACGACATGATCCATCAGGGGTTGCTGACCAACGTCGACTCCAAGACCGCCTACAAGAACTTCGTTAAGTCCGCGGTCAAGGGCGTCATCAAGGTGGCCTCCAAGATGGGTATCTCAACCCTCCAGTCCTACCGCGGCGCTCAAATCTTCGAAGCAGTCGGCATCAACGAGGCCGTCGTGGATCGCTACTTCACCTGGACACCGACCCGCGTCGAAGGAGTCGGTATGGAGGAGATCGCCCGCGATATCGAAATCCGTCACCGAACCGCCTTCCCCGACCGGAAGTCGCAGAACCCCACGCTCGATGTCGGTGGCCGGTATCAATGGCGTCGCGATGGCGAGTACCACCTGTTCAATCCCGATACGGTGCACAAGCTGCAAAAAGCGGTGCGCAACGGAGATTTCAAGGCTTTCCAAGACTACTCCAAGTCGGTCAATGACCAGTTCAAGCATTGGGCCACACTGCGGGGACTCCTCGACTTCAAGTCATCAAGCCCGATCCCCATCGAAGAGGTTGAATCGGTCGAGTCGATCGTGAAGCGGTTCAAGACCGGCGCGATGAGCTATGGATCCATCTCCCTGGAGGCCCATGAGACCTTGGCCATCGCCATGAACCGCCTGGGCGGCAAGTCCAACACCGGCGAGGGCGGCGAAGATCCGGAACGTTTTATTCCCCTGCCCAACGGCGACTCCAAGAATTCTGCCATCAAGCAGGTGGCTTCGGGACGCTTTGGTGTGACCAGCCAATATCTGGTCAATGCCCAAGAACTCCAGATCAAGATGGCTCAGGGTGCCAAGCCCGGTGAGGGCGGCCAGTTGCCCGGCACCAAGGTGTACCCTTGGGTGGCCAAGACCCGTCACTCGACCCCGGGTGTCGGTCTGATTTCCCCGCCGCCGCACCACGACATCTATTCCATCGAGGATCTCGCCGAACTCATCCACGATCTGAAGAACGCCAACATCCACGCCCGAATCAGCGTTAAGCTGGTGTCCGAGGTGGGTGTCGGCACCATCGCCGCCGGCGTGGCTAAGGCGCATGCCGACGTGGTACTTATCTCGGGTTACGATGGCGGCACGGGCGCTTCACCCCAGACCTCCACCAAGCACGCGGGTATTCCTTGGGAACTCGGCTTGGCCGAAACTCACCAGACCCTAGTGCTCAACAACCTGCGCTCGCGCATCGTGGTCGAGACCGACGGTCAACTGAAGACCGGCCGCGACGTGGTCATCGCCGCGCTGCTGGGTGCCGAAGAGTTCGGATTTGCCACCGCACCCTTGGTGTCACTGGGCTGCATTATGATGCGCGTGTGTCATCTGAACACTTGTCCTGTGGGTGTCGCCACTCAAGACCCTGAACTGCGCAAGCGCTTCACCGGCGAACCGGAGCATGCGATCAACTTCATGCGCTTCATTGCTCAAGAAGTTCGCGAGATCATGGCGCAGCTCGGCTTCCGCTCCATCATCGAGATGGTGGGTCGCACCGACCGGCTCGAGCCCCGTAAGGCCATCGAGCACTGGAAGGCCAAGGGGGTCGACTTCAGCAAGATCCTCTATCAGCCGGAGGCGGGCCCCGAAGTGGGACGGTACTGCCAGATGATCCAAGATCACGGCATCGACAAATCGCTGGATATCACCCAGTTACTGCCGTTGTGCCGACCAGCGATCGAGCGAGGAGAGAAGGTCAAGGCGACCCTTCCCATTCGCAACGTCAACCGCGTGGTCGGAACCATCACCGGCAGCGAGCTAACCCGCCAACGCGGTGCGGCCGGACTGCCCGAAGACACTATCCAGATTACCTTCCAAGGCAGTGCTGGTCAGAGTTTCGGTGCGTTCATGCCCAAGGGCATGTCCTTCACCCTCGAGGGCGATGCCAACGACTACTTCGGCAAGGGCCTGAGCGGCGGCAAACTGATCTTGTATCCGCCGGCGGCCAGCACCTTTGCACCGGAAGAGAACATGATCGTTGGCAACGTTGCGTTGTATGGCGCGACCCAGGGTGAGGTTTTCATCCGAGGCATGGCGGGAGAGCGATTTGGCGTCCGCAATTCCGGCGTCAAGGCCGTCGTCGAAGCCGTGGGTGACCATGGCTGCGAGTACATGACCGGCGGAACGGTGGTCATCCTCGGTCCGACGGGCCGCAATTTCGCTGCGGGTATGTCCGGTGGCGTGGCCTATATCTATGATGAGGCCGGAGACTTCGCCTCCAAGTGCAACACACAAATGGTCGCCTTGGAGAAGCTAGAAGAGTCCGACAACGCAGTGCTCCAAGAGATGATCCAAAACCACGCGATCAACACCAAGAGCACTCGAGCCTCCTCTATCCTGAGGGACTGGAGCACCACGCAACCGAAGTTCATCAAGGTGATGCCCCGCGACTACAAGCGCGTGCTCGCAGCGCTGCTCAAAGCCCAAGCCGATGGTCTCACGGGCGATGACGCGCTGAATGCCGCCTTCGAAGCCAACTCCAAAGACGTCTCCCGATCCGGTGGGGGCTAAGATCCAAGCGCGACACAGAACCCCACAAATTGTCACGAGACCAAGTCCTTCAAACGACATAGAGATATGGGAAAACCCACAGGATTCCTAGAATACGCGCGCGCGCTTCCTCTCGACCGTAGCGCCCTGAAACGCATCAAAGACTGGAATGAGTTCCATGAACACATGGACGACCAGAGCCTGCGCCAGCAAGGAGCCCGTTGCATGGATTGCGGCGTCCCCTTCTGCCACAACGGTTCGATGGTCAGCGGCATGGCCAGCGGATGCCCCATCAACAACCTGATCCCCGAGTGGAACGATCTCGTGTACCGGGGGCTATGGAAAGAAGCGCTGGACCGTCTGCACAAGACCAACAACTTCCCGGAATTCACCGGTCGAGTCTGCCCGGCACCCTGCGAAGGTTCTTGCGTCCTCGGCATCAATGCGCCGCCGGTGACCATCAAGAACATCGAGTGCACCATCATCGACCACGCCTGGGAAAAGGGCTGGGTCAAGCCGCAGCCGCCCAAGAAGCGCACCGGCAAGAAGGTGGCCGTCATCGGTTCAGGCCCTGCGGGACTCTCCGCCGCGGCTCAACTCAACAAGGCGGGCCATTACGTCACGGTGTTTGAGCGTGCTGACCGTCCCGGCGGCTTGCTTATGTACGGCATCCCGAACATGAAGCTCGACAAGCAGAAGGTCGTGCTGCGCCGCATCAAACAAATGGAGCGTGAGGGTATCGCCTTCCGCTGCAACAGCGAGGTCGGTCGCGACATCACATCGACCCAACTCGTCGAAGATTTCGACGCCGTGGTGCTGTGCACTGGTGCCACCAAGCCGCGAGATTTGCCCATCGAGGGCCGGCAATCCAAGGGTGTCCACTTCGCCATGGAATTCCTCCACGGCAACACCAAGTCCCTGCTCGACAAGGCTCAGCCTCCGATCTCCGCGGCCGGCAAGGACGTCATCATCATCGGTGGTGGCGACACCGGCACCGACTGCGTGGGCACGTCCATGCGTCACGGCTGCAAGAGCCTGATCCAGGTTGAAATCCTGCCCAAGCCGCCCACCGAGCGCGCCAAGGACAATCCGTGGCCGGAATGGCCCAAGACCTACAAGATGGACTACGGTCAGGAAGAGGCTGCCGCTGCGTACGGTTCCGATCCGCGGGTCTACCTGACGACCGCTAAGAAGTTTCTCACCGACGATCAAGGCAACGTGTCCGGCGTGCATCTGGTGGAGATCCGCTGGGAACGAAACGACAAGGGCCAATTCACCCCCGTGGATGTGCCTGGCACCGATCGAGTGGTTCCGGCCCAGCTCGTTCTCTTGGCCATGGGCTTTGTCGGGCCTGAGCAGCCGTTGCTCGAGTCCCTGGGCCTGGAACGGGACCCGCGTTCCAACATCAAGGCGGAGCACGGTCAGTTCGCCACCAGCATCCCCAAGGTGTTTGCCGCCGGCGACTGTCGCCGAGGCCAGAGCCTCGTGGTTTGGGCATTCAACGAGGGGCGCGGCGCAGCCCGTGAGTGCGACCGTTACCTGATGGGCGCCACCTCATTGCCCTGATCGCCGAAACTTCGGTTTCCTGCATCCAACATCGGAAGGCGAAGAGACTCTCTCTTCGCCTTCCTGCGTTCGATCCTTCCGCTTCCAGCCAAACCTCTCCTCCTCCACCTGCTATGCCCAAAGAAGATGCCATCCACGTCCCGGCCCAGGTTCTAAGTCCGCTGGGAGTCGCCGCCTATCGCATGCGCCTGAGCAACGGCTATGAACTGGTGGCCCATGTCACCCGCAAGCTCCAACCGATCATCGGCGCGATCCAACCCGGCGATACTGTGGAACTCGAACTATCTCCATTCGATCTGTCTCGGGGACGCATCATCGGCCGCTGCAGCACGCCCTGAGCCCTGCCCCGGAAATTCTCCCGACAACGCTCTCGGGATTGCCGGGATCCGCAGTTCGGAGCAGCCTAAGGTTATGTTCCCTCCGGCCCGCACCGCCTTGTCGCTGCTGCTGTCGTCGCTGCTGTCGTCGTCCCTATTGCCTGCGATCCTCGAAGGTCAAACCGCCAGCCGGGCCAACGAATCCGGGGCAGCCCGATTGAAAGTAGACCTGTTGGGTGTCTTCGCCCATCCCGACGACGAAACCGGTGTGGCGGCCACCATCGCCTCGCTGAGCCATGGTTCTGGTCGTTCCATTGCCCATGTCTACTGCACTCGGGGCGAAGGAGGAGGCAACATGGTGGGAACCCAGTCGGGACCGGCTCTGGGAATCCTGCGCGAGATCGAGCTGCGGGATGCCCTTCGGGGCCTGGGGGTGCAGCAAGTCCATTTCCTCGATAAGGCCGACTTCGCCTACACCGAAAGTCTCGGCATCACTCTGGAGCGATGGAACCACTCGGACACCCTCGGCCGCTTAGTTCGGGTCATCCGCACCCTGAGACCGGAGGTGGTGGTCACCATGAACCCTGCCCCCTCGCCTGGGCAGCACGGCAACCATCAGGCTGCCGGATGGCTGGCCACCGAGGCCTTCGAGGCCGCGGCGGATCCCAACCAATTTCCCGACCACCTGCGCCTGGAAGGCCTGTCCCTATGGCGACCGCGAAAGCTTTTCTATTCCGGGGCAGCCGCCAATCCGGGGCAGGCTTTGTCGATCCCGCTCACACACCCCCTACCCGACGGACGCTTGCCGGTGATCGTTGCCGCCGAGGCTCTGTCCAACCACCGATCTCAGGCCTTTGGTTCCATTGCGCAATCGACGTGGTTTCGTCGCACCACCAACCAATGGTTCACCCCGGTTTGCAGCGTCCTGCCCATCTACCCGACCGAAACGGATCTCTTCCAAGGCCTTCCCCTCCCCGAGGCTTTAGGAGCCTGTCCCCCGCGTTGGAATGGGTTTCCGGTGCCGGAGACTACCGAAGACCCTGACCTGTTTTTCGTCCCGAGACCCGCTGTGACTCGGTACCGGGAGTTTGTTCGCGTCCACCGGATCGCCCATGCGGCCCAGTCCTTTCAGGCCGATGTCCCCGTCGTCGCCGGCCAAGAAACGAGCCTGTCCCTTTTCCGGGGCCGTTCTTTGGCCAAGGGAACGGTTCAGTTCCAAACTCCACCGGGCTGGTCGGCGCGAGTGACATCGGGAGGTCGTGTGGGCATCACGGCCCCGGCTACTGCCCGTGAGGACGTCACGCTGCTGGCGTGGGTCGGCGACCACCGGGCTTCGGTCCGCCTGCACCCAGTGCCGTTCCTGAAGGTCCCTCGGATCGCCTCGCTCCCTTGGAATAACCACGGCGAGGACTCGGCTTGGATGGCCTTGCCCGCCACCACCATCGGGCCCGAGCTATCCTGGCAGGGCCGCTCCGACGGTGCTTCAGACTGCAGCGGCCAATTCCGATTGGGGCATGACGGGAAGCACCTCTGGGTGGAAATCCAAGTCCGAGATGACCATGTGGTTTCCAACATCGAAACCAATGATATCAAGGGTCACTGGCGAAGCGATTCGGTGGAACTGTGTGTGGACCCCTCAGCCGGTGCCGAACACACGCTAGCTTGCTGGAAAACCGGTATTTTTCCCTTCGACCGTTCCGGTCAGGTGCGGGGTGCCCGCGATGCCGACGCCGATCCGGGGCCTCTGGAAACCCATTCTCCGGGCACCCGCCTGCTTTCGTGGCGCACTGCCGCTGGCTACACCCTCCGTGCGCTCATCCCCCTGCGGGAGCTGGGATTGAAAGGCAAGTCCGGCTCCGGTGCTGGGTTCAATGTGTTGATTTATGACGGCGACAAGGTCGATGCCCAGCCCGGAGAAAACATCAATCGCACCCGACTGGCTTGGTCCCCACGACCTGGCGTCCAGGGACGACCGGAAGATTGGGGGCGAATCGTCCTGGAGTAGCCTCCACGAACCTCTGCCAGATATTCTCAAGTCCAACGGACCGGTTGATCACCGCCCCGACTTGAACCAATGTGTCGCTCATGCTTCCCGAGTACGTTGAACGCGTCGTCAACCTCCTGGATCCCACGCTGAACCGTCTGCGCAACGTTTCGCAGGCCGAGGCCGTTGAACGGGTCCTCAGCGGTGATGCAGCCCGTGTGGCAGAGATCGACGGTTCCTTCGCTCTCTTGGCCCGCGACGGCAAGACCGTGCGCATGGCTCGCTCCCTCGATCGCCCCATGCGTTACTTCTTGGCCAAACGCGCCGCGGGTCCGGCCCTCATCGTGGCCGACCGCATGGATAGCATCCACGCCCAACTGGAACTCGAGGGTTTGGCGGACCAGTTTCATCCGAGCTACACACGCATGGTGCCCGCGCACTACGTGGTGGAAATCCAGCTCATCGGCTGCCCGGATCCGGACCCAGTCTACACCCGCTACTTCAACCCCCTACCCAATTCACTGCCGGCTGACCTCGACACCATCGGCCGCCAATACATCGGGGCTCTGACCGACGAAATCGGCAAGCAACTCGGCTCCATCGATCCGAAGGAACCCATTGGGGTCGCCTTCTCCGGCGGGGTCGACAGCGGTGCGGTCTTCTTGGCCACCTACTTCCAGATGCAACGGTTGGGCATGAGCCTCTCGCGCCTCAAAGCCTTCACCCTCCACCTGGGAGACGGGCCCGATTTGGCCCAGGCGCGCGCCTTCCTGCAGCCACTCGGACTCGGGCTCTTTCTGGAAGAGATTTCCGGAGATCCCCGCACCTTGAATCCGTCGGAAACCCTGCGGGTGCTGGAGGATTACAAACCACTCGACGTGGAATGCGGCACCATGGCTCTGGCCCTTTGCCGTGGAATTCGTGAGCGGCATCCGGACTGGAAACACCTTTTCGACGGGGACGGTGGCGATGAGAACCTCAAGGACTACCCGATCGAAGAGAACCCGGAACTAACCATCCGCTCGGTGGTCCACAACCTGATGCTCTACCACGAAGGCTGGGGCGTGGGGCGCATCAAGCACTCGCTCACCTACAGCGGCGGTCTCAGCCGCGGCTACGTCCGAACCTACGCACCCGCCCGGAGGCACGGATTCGAGGGTTACAGCCCACTCATGAGCCGGGGCGTGATGGCCGTCAGTGAAGCCATTCCGTTCATCGAACTCACCCGCTACGACGTCCCGACGCTGTACTCTCTCAAGGGTGAAGTGGTGCGGCGCGGCATCCAGGCGGTATTCGGCGTGGATATGCCCATTTTCGAAAAGCGCCGCTTCCAGCACGGGGCTATTTCAAAGGAAACCCTCCGTCAACAATTCCCAGCTCAAGAGGCCCGGTATCGCCGAGAATTTATGGCCTTGTATTCCTAAGCTGCACAAACAAGGGATGCCCAGAACGGGGCACGACCACGAAACTCCTTAGGATCGTTATCCAGCAAAAGCCCTTCGATTTCATGAGACATCACGAATTCCCAAGAGGGTGCTCGTATCCGGATGCTAGCAATCTCACTCACTCGGCAAACGGCGGCAATTCCGAAGCCTGTTGAGATCGATCCTGGTTCAGACTCAGGAGTTTTCTCTCGGCCTGAGAACGATTGTGAACCCCCAATTTGACGTATATCCGCCGAATGTAGGTCCGAACAGTCGCATAAGTCAGTCCCATGGCTTCGGAAACATGCTTCACCGAGTCGCCGGTGGCGGCCATCTGCCGCATCAACTCGTTCTCCTTAGCAGTTAACTCCGGCAGGTCTTGAAATTTCGGTTGCTCACGCGCCCCGTGGAATCGCCAGACTTCGAGCAGGCGACGGGCAATCTGGGCATTCAGCGGTGATCCGCCGCCGGCAGCCAGGTTAATTCCGTCAACGATCGACCGCCAACCCGAGCGCTTGAGCATGTATCCCACGGCACCGCTGCTCAGTGCTTCACGAATTGTGGCATCGTCCTCGAAAACAGTAAGGATGATGAACGCACTCTGAGTCATCGTTGGACTCAACGCCCGAAGCACATCGATGCCCGTGCCATCGGGAAGCCCCAGGTCCAGCAAGACGATGTTCGGTTGCCAGAGTGGCAGTCGTTTTACTGCATCTTGAACAGTTCGAACTCCGCCCTGGAACTCGAACTCCGGCTGGTTCTCAAGGCATGCAGCGAGCATTTCACCAAAACCAGTGGAATCCTCCACCATAGCCACCTTAATCCGGGGCTTATTCCAGAGCATTTCTGGGGGCTCCGAACTCGTTGCTGGCTCAAACTTAAAGTCTTTCATCGGACAACTCGAGGAACTCGAAGGACGATAACCGAATGGCTTGGCTGGGAAACCAAGGAAACCGAGCCACCAACGTCCCTCACCCGGCTCATCAGACTGGACAAACCACGGCCCAACGCGAGAGCCGATTGGACGGCGAACCCAACGCCATTGTCCTCAATTTGATAACAAATCCAATCCGTGCTGATCCTCAATTCAATTCCAACCTGGGTCGCTCGACCGTGTCGAACGGCATTTCGGGTCAACTCTTGAGTTGCAGCGATGAGCAACTGCCGAATCCACCCACCGATCTCAATATTGTGTCCGGTGAGGATTTTGAAATCTAAGCCCACTGAGCAGACACTCAGATAATTTCGAGCCAATCGCTCGATGTGACCGCTCAGGTCGACGGCTCGTTCCGACACATCGCGCAGAAGCCATACCAGATTATCCAGAGCCTCCGTCGCATCCACTGACCGGGAAAGGACTCGATCCATCGTCGGATCAACCTGCTTCTGCATCTCCCGGTTGAAGATCACTTGCTCGACGAGCAATTGGATCTCGCTCAGTCGATTCCCGAGGTCATCGTGCAAATTTCTGGCGATGCGAACCCGATCTCCCTGGATTCCTTCCAAAACCCGAACATTCACTTTCCGCCGGTGGAGGCTGTAATGATACCCCTGCCATGCCACCAGTACCCCCAACAAGAGGAATGAGCCCAAGATACCCACACGCCATGCGGTGGGAATGCTGAAGGACCGATCCACCTCCACCCAAGTCGTACGGGTTGCTCCCCACGCCCCTCCGGGCAGTTTATTCTGAATGCGGAGGGCAAACTGTTTTTTTGAAGGTGGGGTGATGCGAAAAGAGTCCGCTACGCCCAAGTGAATCCATGAATGATTATCCTCCAAGGTGGAGTAGCGAACCAAAGGCGGTTGCAACGTGGCTGCTAGATTCCACCGGAGGCGCACCAGCGAATCGACCCCCTCGGGGATGCAATCCATCGTCTTTTCATGGGAGTCGTTGGAAGTTCCGCCCAAGCTAGGGTTGATCACTACGCTTTGAATGGCTGGAGGTTGCTCACAGGCACGCCCTCCGTCCTGTCGCACCAGCAACACGCCTTTATTGGAGGGCAACGCCACTTCTCCAGAAGGCAGGACCCACGGGGCGGCGCTGAGTTTCGAGGTTAGTTGGATCTCCGACAAGATGGAGAATTGGATCACACGCCCCACGGCCTCCAACGTTTCTGTTGACTGTGAATGTCCACGGTCCGAGACCAACGCCCGATCGATCCACGCCGAATTCAGCTCTAAGATCCCGGTATCTGTCGCCAACCAGAGGCCCGACTGGAGATCCTGCAAAACCTTCGAGCTCGCCTGGGGGAACACGCCCTGTTCGGGGCCGAGATAAGCAACTTTTCGCCCATTCCAGATAACCACTTCAGAGCTCCCAACGACCGTCAATCGGCCCTGACGGTCCACAAACAACGACTGCGGATTCTGCACC
>JBDKKQ010000284.1:0-4355 GCA_039796015.1 Verrucomicrobiota bacterium | reverse complement strand
CCGGCTTTGGCGTGGCCTTTGGCACGGGCCTGTTTCGATCGGGCTGAGGGACTCACATCACGGCCGGTTCGCAGTGCCTTGGCCAAGGAGGGGGGCGATGTCTGTCGCCTCGCCTTGAAGGAATCCCCGGTAGACGCGGCCTGCCGCTACTATCTCGGTTTGAACTTGGGAATCCTCGCCCAGACACAACCGCTTCGAGCTCTGGGATTGGTCCGGGAGATGGAAACTCAGTGGCAGGCATGTCAGCTTTTGGATCCCGGTTTCGACCACGCCGGTGCAGACCGTTCTCTGGGGATGCTGTATGCGGAGTGTCCCCCAGCGCCGCTGGGTGTAGGGAGTCGCAGCAAGGCTCGGTTCCATTTGGCCCGGGCCGTCCAGTTGGCTCCGGACCATCCCGAAAATCGCATTCTGTGGATTGAATTTCTCGCCCAACGCCATGAGAAAGCCTCCGCGGTCGAAGAGTTCAAGAGCCTCAAAGGAATCTTGCCCGAGGCTCGGGTTCGTCTCAGTGGTGATGATTGGAAAGCGACCTGGAAAACTTGGGAGGCCCGCATGGAAACCCTCGAGGCGCGTTTGGGGGTTCAGCCGTGAGTCCCGTTGTGAATTCTCTTGGATGGAATGGAATCATGAAGAAGAACTTTACCCGCCCCATCGCTCAGCAGGATCGAGCGACGGTTTTGAAATTCCAAGCAGCTCACTTCGCTAGAGCGCTTCAATTGGATTGGTCTTACTGGTTGCGTCTTCTTCCGCAAGGGCTGCGTGGTTCGCTGGATGCAATCCTCAGTACGGTCCGTTCCTCGCTGACGACTCACCCTGCCAGAGGAGTGACCCTGCAATCACTGTCCTCCCAACAGAAGCGTTCCGGTCTAGGCCAGTGGGCACAGTGGCTAGGGTTGCTGGGCGTCTCGGTGTCTGCCTTGGCTGAAAATCCGCACCGGCCGTTCACTCGGTTACCCTATCTTCAGGGAAGCAGTCCGACGCAAATCCACGTGCTATGGCGCACCGAAGGTCCCATCCAGCCGGTCGTTCGGTGGGGTACTCAGCCGGATCGGCTCGACCAGACGGTTCCCCTCGCAGCCATTGTCACCCGGGCTAGTCTCGGGACTAATGGACAACCGATGCTCCCTCAGTGGCTGAGCCTGCGAACTCCTGAGAATCTCTCCCTGCCCAAGCTTCACAGCGCTCCTATCGGAACCTTTCAGTACGAAGCCGCGATCCAGGGGCTCTCTCCGGACACGGTTTATTATTATGGAGTCTTCAATGGTTCGGAGCGACTCACCGCAGAATCGCCCGAGCAGCGGTTTCAGACCCAACCCCAGCCGGGAACAGTGCGTCCCTACCGCTTTTGGGTCTTGGGCGACAGCGGCACCGGGAGAGAGGCCCAGCGAGCGGTCCATGAGGGTATGCGGGCGTGGGTGAAACAAGATGGGCGGCCGTTGGATTTTTGGATCCATGTGGGTGACATGGCCTACGGAACTGGCCGTGATGTCGAATTCCAAAGCCGTTTCTTCGAGTCGTATCAAACCACCCTTCGCAATTCGGTTTGTTGGCCCGCCATGGGCAACCACGAGGGGCATACGTCCAAGGGAAGCACGGGTATCGGGCCTTATTACGATGCTTATTGGGTGCCGACTCGGGCGGAATCTGGCGGGTTGGCCTCCGGGACTGAAGCTTACTATTCTTTTGATCACGGCAACATTCACTTCATTTGCCTTGATTCTCACGATCTGGACCGCAAACCCAGCGGCGCGATGGCCAAGTGGCTCAAGGCGGATTTAGAAAAAGCCAAGGCCGAGTGGTTGATCGCTTTCTGGCATCATCCTCCGTACACGAAGGGGAGTCACGACAGCGACAAAGAGGCCGACCTGATTGAGGTGCGTCACCACCTGCTGCCCATTCTGGAATCGGGAGGTGTCGACCTAGTGCTCACCGGGCATTCCCACATTTACGAGCGGTCGATGCTTTTGGATGGCGCATATTCCACTAATGCGACCGTGGCCGAGAATTTTATTTTAGACGATGGCGACGGCGATCCCCGGGGCGATGGAGCCTATCTGAAGGGGGCCGGATTGCGCCCTCATGAGGGGGCCGTTCAGGTGGTGGCCGGACATTCTGGTGCCAGCCTGGGCCGGGTGGGAACCTCACCGGTGATGCGTCGCACCCTGGTCGAGCACGGATCGGTTTTGGTGGATGTGGAAGGGGATACTCTGGTGGGAAGGATGATTAATCGGGAGGGAGTCGAGCGCGATCGGTTCAGTCTGGTCAAGCGAGGGGCTCCGTTGGTTCGTCGGTTGTCGTTGCCTTGGCAGCCTCCAGAATACAAGGCCCCCGACAAATCCTCCAAGTCGCCCTATCCGCCGCCGCTCGACTATCAGGTTCTGATTCCTGCGGGGGCCGAATGGAAGGCGTTGTCCGGGGCTCACCCGCAGGGATCCTCGTGGTCTCGCCCTGGATTCGATGACGCGTCTTGGTTGCGTGCCAAGGCTCCCTTTGATTCGGGTCGGGGGCGCCTCTTCGGAGGGGAGCGGGCTTCCAAAGAGGGGCGACCTTCATTGTATGTGCGCCGTGAATTTACCGTGTCTCAAGCCGATAGGGCTACGGAGCTGGGCCTCTGGGTCGATTACGCGGACGGCATTATCGTGCATCTCAATGGGCAAGAAGTGGCGCGGGTGAATGTGGGACGCAGTTCCGGGCGCAATGCGCAGGGTGTCAAACAACGCGAGGATTCGGGCGCCGTGTACGTGCCGCTCGGCTCGATTGCGCGTTTCTTGGTGGATGGCGTTAACGTCTTGGGCATCGAATGCCATGCCCACAGCGAAGGCTCCATCGACTTTGGTTTGAATCCCGCGCTGTGGATGGAGGATTGATGGTATCGAGAGGCACTCGAATTGGCTGGAGCCTCCTGTGCGCGTTTCTTTGCCTGGGAGTCGCCTGCGCCCATAACGGCCCTGAACACCAGATCGAGGCTCTTTCGGAGCGGTTGATTCGAGAAGGGGCTAGTGCGGACGTGCTGTTAGAGCGGGCCATTGAATACCGGGTTCTGGGGAAACTTAAGGAGGCTGCCCGAGACCTCCAGCGAGCGGTTCGGCTCGCGCCTAGCGATTCACTGGTGCTTCTCGAACTGGCCCAAATTGAACTTCAGCGGCGACGGGGGCCTGAGGCCTTGCTGTGGGTTCGGCAGGCACTTCAGATACCAGGACTGGACACTGGAGAGCGGGCGGCAATTCTGATGATCCGCAGTCACTGTCGAGCGGCTGAGGGCTCCAAGTTGGAGGCCTTGGAGGATTGTTCCGAGGCCTTGAAGTGGAATCCGCAGCTCATTTCGGCGTATCTGGAGCGCAGTGCTTGGCAGCAGCGTCTTCAGCGGCCTCGCGAACGAATCCTCGGCCTCGAAGAGGGAATCCGGCGAACCGGTGCGGGCCTTCTGGTGGCCGAGCGGATTGAGGCGTTGCTCGATGACGCTCAGTGGCAGCAAGCACTGGATGCGATCGAGCCGGAATTGACGTCCTCGCGCCTCCAAGGGACGTGGAAGATTCGTCGAGCCCGGGCGCTCAAGGGGTTGAGTCGGCGGACTGAAGCAGACCGGGATCTCCAGAGTGCCCTTGAAGAGATCGAGCTGCGGATGCCGCGCGAGGTGAAGGATTCTTCGCTGCTCATGGATCGGGCCTTCGCTCGGGAGTTGTTGGGCCAGACGGAGGCAGCCATCCAAGATTACAAATTGGCCGCGCGTTGCGGAGGAGGGGAGGAAGCGATCGAAGCGGGACGGCGTTTGCGGAGAACTCGTTCAGGGCGACCTCTGTGGCCATGGCGTACTCAAAGGGCCACCCAGCACTGAAGCGCCATAGGCGGCAACCCTCGGCTCGGGTGTTTCTTATCAGTCGCCCGATCCTCTGAGCGCTGACGGGGCGGCGATCTGGGTCTACTTGAGAATTCGTAGGCTCGGCAGTGAGGTTGCTGGCAATTTCGGTTTTCAGGTTTTTCGTTCAGGTGGTTGACGCCTGCGAGGTTCGTGCGGACTTTGTTTCAATACCGACGGGCCGCGTGCCGTCGGCTTTGAAGCATGCCGAAGCGTCTTTCCATCCTGCTGTTGCTTGCCGTGGTCCTTTCAGTGGGACTCGATGCGGCCAAGTCCCCGGTCTCTCCAAGTCCCCGAGTGGATCGCAGGGTGGCTGAATCCCAACTCAAAGAGACGGTCTTGCCGGTTCTTCGAGAATACTGCTGGGATTGCCACGGAGACAGTGAGGCCAAGGGCGGTGTGAATTTCGACGCACACACCAATCTGATGGCGGTCTTGCGCGATCGGGGAACTTGGGAACGTGTCATCCAGACGGTGCGTTCCGGAGAAATGCCTCCCA
>JBDKKQ010000283.1:0-5461 GCA_039796015.1 Verrucomicrobiota bacterium | reverse complement strand
CGGCAGTGAAGTTCCTGCTGCGCCGCCTGCGGCTTTCCGAAGCCCAAGAAATTGCTCAGTTCGCATTGGGCTGTAGTACCGGTTTGGAAATCCATCAGCGCAGCCGTGAACTCGCACAAGCAGCCGCACCAAACCTCTTCGGAAAGCAGTGACGCGGAGCGGGCTCGGGCCAGAGGTGAGCTAGGTGTAGGTCAGGACACACCCTGCAAGCCCGGTAGCCTCAGGACCCGGTGCGGGCGTGAAAGGCGCAACGCAAGGCCGGTCGGGCGATGAGGAGCCATTGCCACAGGGGAACAATTAAAAACCACTTTCGGGCATCATTGAAACCCGGAAGAAAGAAGAACGCATAGCCGTGGGCCAGCAGGCCCAACACCGAGGCCGCAGAAGTAAACCACGCCAACCGTCGTAAATCCGGTGAGTTGCGCCCCTGCCACCCTGCCACCAGCACCAAGAAAAACGGCAAGATCCCCCAAGGCAGGAGGAGGCCATAAATCGGGGATCCCGAGCGACCCGGCTCAGAGATCAATGTCGTGAAGATCCCCGCGGGCAGACCACCTGCGAGCGCCGCGCACAGCACAAAAATGAAATCCGGGGGCAACTGATGTTCTTCAGCCCGTCCCGTCTCTGGATTGCTGGGGGCATCCAATTCAGTTTCCCGATCGCTCATGTCTCAAACTGCTCTGCAATGCACTTCTGAGCAACGGGTGTCTCAAACCCCACCCAAAGCTTGGACAGTGGCTTCCAAACTGGCGACGTCACAAACATTGAAACCTTGGGCGGACTTATCGATCCGGCGCAGGAATCCGTTGAGGGCAGAACCGGGGCCAAATTCGATGAACCGAGTGAATCCCTGAGCGAGTAAATAGCGCATGCTCGCCTCCCAACGCACTGAAGATGTCACCTGATCGACAAGGATCGGAGAAATCGTCTCAGCCGAACCATGCGGCAGGGCTGTGACATTGGAGACCACCGGCACCTGCGGATTCCGAAGTGGAATCTGAGCCAACGCGTCCGACAAACGCGGTTGGGCCGAAGCCATCAGCGGAGAATGGTATGCGCCGGCGACCGTCAGAGAAATTGCCTTCTTGGCTCCCTTGGCTTTCGCCGCCTCCACTGCGGCTGGAATCCGGTCCAAATCACCTGAAATCACAATTTGGCCCGGGCAATTGAGATTGGCCAGCGTCACGCCAGTGGCCTCGCATACCTCCCGGCACAGACCCTCATCGAGCCCGATCACCGCCGCCATCCCGCCGCGAGTCGCATCGCAAGCCTCCTGCATGAAACGGCCCCGAAGCCGAGTGATCATCAGCCCGTCTTCGAAGGACATCGCTCCCGCTGCAGCCAGCGCCGTGAATTCCCCCAGCGACAAACCGGCGGTCGCATCTGCCTGTAAGGAGGGCACCCGTTCTTGGAGCAACCTCAGCGCCACCCAGCTCACCAGATAAATTCCCGGTTGAGCGTTCTCGGTTTGCGTCAACGCCGACTCCGGTCCCTCGAAGCAGATCGAGGCCAAATCGTAGCCGAGGACCTGATTCGCCTGATCGAACAGCGCCCTGGCCGTTGGAAACGTCGCGGCGAGGTCTTTGCCCATCCCCACCGACTGGGCCCCCTGACCCGCAAACAAAAACGCAGTTTTCGACATCGCGGAAATGCAACCAGCCCCAAAAAGCCCAGGAAAGCCCCAATTTACCCCAGCGCGCCATTTTGACCCACCCGACAAGGGACAGGCTCCTCAGACAAGGGACAGGCTCCTCAGACAAGGGACAGGCTCCTCAGACAAGGGACAGGCTCCTCGGACAAGGGACAGGCTCCTCGGACAAGGGACAGGCTCTTCGGACAAGGGACAGGCTCTTCGGACAAGGGACAGGCTCTTCGGGACTTCCGACGCTTCGATGTTTCCGTGGCTTCCCATCGGGGCAGAAAGGGCCTACACCGGGGGTTTGCGATGTCACTTCACGGACACATCATTCCACCGGGAGCCACTCTAGGTGTTCTAGGCGGGGGGCAATTGGGGCGCATGTTCGCCATCGCCGCCCGACGACTGGGCTACAAAATTCACATTTTCTGCCCGGAGGCCGGTTCCCCCGCAGCACCGGTCGCCGATCGCACGTTCGTGGCTCCGTATGAGGATCTCGAACAGGTCGAGGCCTTCGCTCGATCTGTTGATGTGGTGACCTTCGAGTTCGAGAATGTCCCCAGCGCCACCAGTGAGGCCTGTGCCCAGGTGGTTCCCGTACGACCCGAGGGTCGGGTGTTGCACATCACCCAACAGCGGTTGCGGGAAAAAGGATTCCTCCAGGACCACGGATTTCCAGTGACCCCGTTCCGGGCCATTCATTCGCTGGCAGATCTCCAGTCCGCTACCAGCGATCTGGGACTGCCCGGGGTACTCAAGACCGCCAGCTTCGGCTACGACGGTAAGGGACAACGGACACTTCGGTTCGCTTCAGAGGTTTCCGAAGCTTATGCCGGTCTGGGGGGCGCAGAAGGCATCTATGAGGCCTTTGTCGATTTCGCTCAGGAAGTCAGCGTGGTGGGAGCTCGGACGATGGATGGACAATTCGCAACGTTCCCGGTGTTCGAGAATGTCCATGCCAACCACATCTTGGATGTGACTGTGTCGCCAGCACGCATCCCTGCCGCGTTAGAAACCGCAGCCCGCACTTTGAGCCGGGACATCCTCGAGGCGCTGAATGTGATCGGTTTGCTGACGGTGGAGCTGTTCGTCACCCGCGATGGGCGGCTCATCGTCAATGAATTGGCACCCCGAACCCACAACTCGGGCCACCTAACCCTCGATGCCTGCGTCACCTGCCAGTTTGAACAGCAGGTCCGGGCGGTGTGCGGTCTGCCACTGGGATCGACCGAACTGAAAAGCCCCGCCGCCATGGCAAATCTGCTGGGCGATGTCTGGAAGGATGGTCCTCCCCGGTGGGAACAAGCGCTGTCAAACCCCCGCCTGAAACTGCATCTCTACGGCAAGACTTCCGCACGGCCTGGCCGAAAGATGGGGCACATCACGGCCACAGCCGAGACTCCGGAGGCGGCCATCGCGGCGGTTCGCCAAGCGCGGTCGAGTCTTTGATCGCGGGCTTCTCCCGGGCCGAGTTCGAAACTAAAAATCTGGGCCGTGCCCCCATGGATTCCTGAGGTCGATCCGTCCGATCACTCCCCAGGGGCGGCACTATCAAAAAAAACAGCCGCCGAGGCACTAGGCCATCGGCGGCTGCTGATCAGGGCAAAAGCCCGGTGACTATTGCTTCTTTAGGCGGAACTGACGGAAGTTGCCGGCTCCCTCCACGGGAACCGGAACGACCACCGGCTCGTCTTGGCCCAGGGTCTGAATTTCACCAATGGAATCCACCGTCTGCCATTCCACTCCCAGCAGCGTGGTGGACTCGACCCGGAAGCGCCCGCCCGCGGGCCCGACGACCTTCAACGACAACGTCTGGTCTGGCTGAACGACCAGTGCGAGGTAAGTCTTCTGAATGGCCTTGGTCTCCGATCCCGGCCCAGAACCCACCGGCCGGACAATGACCCGGAAGGTGGTCTGAGTGCGGGTCACCGTATCGCTGACCGAGACGGTCACGATATTGGTCGTATTGGCCAATGCGCTGGCCGGGGTCCATTCCAACAGGCCGTTGGTGGAGACCGTCAATCCCTCAGGACCCCGCTCCAACCGGTAGCTCAGGATTTGCACGGGGATGTCTACGTCGGTTGCCTTGAGGGCCACGGAGAGCTTGCTCTGTGCAACCACGGTCAAATTGGTCGATGGGAAGACCGGTGTCGCATTGGACTCGCGCACCGTCACCACGAAGCTGGCCGTCGTGCTCAAAGGAGACGCTGCACTATCAGTGACCTTCACCACCACTGTGTTGGTACTGGGCCCCTGCTCTTCCGTCGGGCTCCAAGCAATGACGCCGGCGTCACTCATCGTCAGCCCCTTCGGACCACTCACCAGCGTGTAGGTCAGCTTTTGAGCAGGCAGATCTGCGTCGCGCCCGATGAGCGTGAAGTTGAGGCCCACACTCTCCAGGATGAATCGATTGTAGGCATTCACCAGCGTCGGCGCAGTGTTGGCCTCGGCGACCAAGATAGTGAACAAGTTGGTGGTGCTCAGTGACGGAGTGCCATTGTCGGTCACCCGCACCGCAATGGTGTTGGTGCTCGGGCCCTGCGCCTCGGTCGGAGTCCATGTCAATTGCCCCGCTTCGCTCACCTCCAAGCCACTCGGGCCGCTCACCAAGCCGTAGGTCAGCTTTTGGACCGGTTGGTCGAGATCACGCCCAATCAACTTGAAGTTAACCGTGTTGAGTTCCCGGACACTCCGGTTCACCAGGCTAATAAAGAACGGAGCCTGGTTGGCCGATGGAACCTTGATCTCGAACGATTGGGTGACCAGACGGATCCCGTCACTCACCGACACCGTCACCGGATATTGGGCTGCGGCCTGAACCAACGAAGGAGTCCAAGACACGATGCCCGCGACTGGATCCACAGACATTCCCGCAGGACCATCTACCAATTCGAAGGTCAACTTCTGGGCCGGAATATCAGCATCCGTGGCCGACAAACGGATCACTAAGGGCTTCAGGGCCTCAACCGTCTGATTGTCTACCGAAGCCAATTGGGGAACCCGATTAATTTCCAGCACCACCACCGTGAAGGAGTTGGTGGCACTGAGCGCCGGGAGGCCATTGTCGGTGACACGAACCACCACCCGATTGGTGCTCGGACCCTGAGCCTCCGTCGGGCGGAACAAGACCTGTCCTGTGTTCGGATTCACCGAGAGTCCCTCGGGCCCTGAAATCAAAGCGAAGGTCAGCTTCTGCGCCGGCTGATCGTTATCGGAAGCCGCCAGCGGGAAGGTCAGACTTGCGGTCTCAGACACCCGTCGCAGCTGGATATCTGCGAGTGTCGGTGGGGTGTTCGAGGGAGGAACAATCACCACAAAGTTCGTGCTCGCCTTGGCCACTCCGTCGTTCACCGAAACCTCGACCGTATTGGTGGTGCCGCTCTGATCGATGGTGGGGGTCCAAACCAACTGGCCCTGTTCGGAGACCGTCATTCCCTTCGGACCGCTCGTCAGGCCGAACACCAACTTCTGCGCGGGTAAATCGGAGTCCTTGGCACTCAGCAAAATCACCAAAGGCTTCCGGACATCCACCGTCTGAGTGGCGACCCCCGAGAGGCTCGGAGCGTCGTTAACCTCGTTGACGGTCACCTGGAACTCGAGCGGGACAACCACCAGACCGTCACTCACGGTCAACCGGACCGTCTCGGTCTTGCCACCAGATTCCTCACTCGTCACCCAGGCAACTTGCCCGCTGGGCGAAACAGTCAATCCCGCCGGGCCACTGACCAGGCGGAACACCAGAGCCTGCTTGGGCAAGTCAGAGTCGGTCGCGACCACTGTGAGGGCCAGCGCCTTGCCTTCATCGAGGGTCTGCTTGGAGATCGT
>JBDKKQ010000282.1:0-2796 GCA_039796015.1 Verrucomicrobiota bacterium | reverse complement strand
CCCGGGGCAAGGTGGAGAGTTCTCCGGTGGTGGCCGGCGACCGCGTGATTGTCGGGTCCGACGACGGACGGCTTTACATCGTCTCTTTGGCCGACGGCAAGGAGCGCTGGAATTACGAACTGGGCCAACCGATTCAAAGTTCCCCCGCCGTGGTGGATGGCCACATCGTCATCGGTTGCGACGACGGCTTCGTCTACTGCTTCGGATCCCCGCATTGACAGGTGGCCGGCTGGGTCCCCTTCTCAACGGACCCCGTAAAAATACTCAGGTCCCCCCATTGACCCATGTCGCTAACCACCCAAGACCTCACCCTGAGTGCCAACGTGTCGCCGGCCGAGGAACGTTTTGAGCGCCTGCGCAAACGTGTGGGTTGGTACCTGGCTCCGATGGTTTTGGTCGTGCTGTGGTTCATTCCATTCCCGGGATTGTCCGTTCCGGCTCGACACCTCTTTGCTATCGTCGGCATGGCACTGACACTTTGGATGTCCGAAGCCATTCCTCTAGCGGCTACGGCGCTCTTGGCACCGTCACTCTGCGTGCTGGCTGGGCTGGGCTCAGCCCGGGAGGTTTTTAAACCCTTCTCCGACCCGGTTATCTTCCTGTTCATGGGCAGCTTCATGATGGGCGAGGCGATGCTCAAACACGGTCTCAACCGACGTTTTGCCTTCACGCTGCTGGCGATGCCCTGGGTCGGAACCAGCCCCACCCGCCTGTACGCCGCCTTCGCAGGCATTACGGCGGTAATTTCCATGTGGGTCTCCAACGCGGCCACGACGGCCATGATGTTGCCCATCGGCCTATCGATTTTGGCCGAATTGGGCTCTCGCCAAGGAATGACTAATTATCAGGCCACGCCATTTGCTGCGGGCCTAATGCTTATCACCGCCTTCGCGGCCTCGGTCGGCGGCTTGGCCACGCCCATCGGCACCCCGCCCAACCTCATCGGGATCGGAGCCATCGAGCGGCTCTTAGGTTACAAAATCACCTTCTTCCAGTGGATGGGACTGGGACTTCCGATTGCCATCGTTCTGACAGGGTTTCTGGTTTGGCGTTTCAGCCGACATTGCCCGATTCCGGCCGTATCCCTGTCCACCAACCGCGATTGGCTGGAGACGGAGCGGGCCAGCCTAGGCAGTTGGACCCGCGGGCAGTTGAATGTGGTGGCTGTGTTCTTGGGGGCCGTGGCCTTGTGGGTCTTGCCCGGACTCATCGCGGCCCTGGATGACCGAGGATCGTCGAGTCCTGCCTACTTGTGGATCAGTGCCCACGCTCCAGAAAGCATCATCGGCCTTCTGGCGGCTTCAGCGATGTTCTTCCTGCCCACCAATTCTCAACGAGATTCCTTCACCCTGGAGTGGCGAGACGCCGCAGCCATTGATTGGGGAACAATCCTCCTCTTTGCCGGAGGCATGTGCTTGGGCGAATTAATGTTTTCCACCGGCTTAGCTCACTGGATTGGTTCGGGCTTGGCGGCGCTGTTCCAAAGCCATTCGGTGGTAGGCCTGACCCTCCTCTTCACCGGAGTCGGCATCCTCGTCAGTGAAACCACCACCAATACCGCCTCGGCCACCATGGTGGTGCCCATCGCCATCGCTGTTGCGCAGGCAGCCGGTGTCGATCCCCTCAAGCCCGCCCTGGCCACCTGCCTGGGCTGCTCCATGGGCTTCTTGTTACCGGTTTCCACTGCGCCCAATGCCATGGCCTACGGAACGGGCTGTATCCCTTTGAAGGCCATGATGCGTCACGGGCTGTGGCTCGATGTCGTCGGCTGGGTTGTGATCGTTAGCACCGTTTTGCTGTTGGGTCCGTCGTTGCCTCCCAAGCCGTAAGCACAGACCGCTGGCCTCACCACGGGGCCTGACGGACTCAACTTCTGTTTCTGCACAGCCTCCCTGCCCTTTTTCACCTGACTGGTCAAAAAGAACCACTTTGGCTTTCGACTCGAAAACGACGGGTGGAAATCACAAAGGGTTTTTCCAGCCTTTCCACAGTTTTAGCCTGATAAACCAGAGCGAAAACGTGATTGGCATCCCTGCTGCTTCCGGTGTTTTAAGCCGAAATGGTCGACACTCAGGAAAACAAACTCCTGCAGGTCGATTCGAATTCTCCGGCAGCGCATTAACACCATGAAGAGGTGCCCACGGGCCCCCCTTCAAGTACCTGGAAACAACACACATGAAGAAAATCGAAGCAGTGATAAAACCCTTCAAACTCGAGGAGGTCAAAGACGCCCTCCATGACGTAGGCATCGAGGGGATGACCGTCTCCGAGGTCAAGGGCTTCGGTCGCCAGAAAGGGCACACCGAGATTTACCGCGGCAGTGAGTACACGGTCGATTTCCTGCCCAAGATCAAAATCGAGCTCGTGGTGTCAGATGCCAAGGTGAACGAGGCCACTGCAGCCATTATCAAGGCCGCCAAGACCGGCAAGATTGGCGATGGCAAAATCTTCGTTTCCGAAATCACCGAGGCCATCCGTATCCGCACCGAAGAGAAAGGGGACAGCGCAGTCTGAACCTGAGGCATCCCTCCTACTCCCAGCCCCAATCACCCCTTACTGGACCCAAGGACCAAAAATAGATGAAAACGTTTTTTAGAAAATTTTTCCTGACACTCACCTGCGCCCTTCTGGCGTTCGCCGCAGTCGATACCCGCGCCGCCGACCCCAGCGTCGAAGAGCGCTTGGCCGACTTGGAGGCGTACGTTAACAACTCCGTCCGCGCCACCGCTGCCAACACCAACGTCACCAGCAAGATCGCCGGCCCAGGCCCGGGCCATAACGCCTGGCAAATGACCT
>JBDKKQ010000281.1:0-4807 GCA_039796015.1 Verrucomicrobiota bacterium | reverse complement strand
TCGTGGGCCTGACCGGGGCGCAACTCGTGCAGAGGCTCAGACCGATGCTTGAATGCGAGTAAAAGCCCGCCTCACCGTTTGGGATCAGGATCACCTTCGTCACCTGCGGCTCAAACCGATGCTTGGACAGGAGTAAAAGCCCACCCCGAGGCACATCGGCGCATCGACTGGGGGGCTTGGCCTGAGCGATTTGAGTAGGATCGGCCGCCCTGGCTTTGAGTTAGATCGGCCGCGCTGGCTGCATCTTTTTTTCGCAAGATGCGTTGTTGTTTGCTCGTTACGGGCCTCCCACCGGTCGCCAGTTTGCCCCGGACTCCTCGCCTCGTCTCGCAAAAGAATTGGCTACGCCGTCACAGTCCTCTGGAATCAGTCGTTCCGTCTCAACTCATCAAAGCCAAACAATCGGTCAGGAAAGGCAGCAACTGCTTCTTGCGTGAGACCACGCCATTGAGTTCGAAGACCCCGGGTTCCCGCTCCGGATAGCAAATGGTCTTCAGAAACGCAGGGACTCCAGCGACCAGCAGCAACGAATTCTGCACCACCACATCGGTGACTAGCAGGGCCGAGAATAGGTAATCGTGATTGGCTCGGTAGTGCTCCAATGCTGCGGCCACCTCGGTCTTGCGCGCATCGAACTGCTCGAACCCCACCTCCTCGATTTGAGCGACGCTGAAACGTCGTCCGCGTTCGGCGTACTCCTTGCAGTCGGTCGTGATGGCCTGCGCGGCTGGCTTGGCCGTGAGCACCGAACCCGAGCTGAAGAGCTTCTCGGTGAACCGCGTGGCATCGACCTTGGCGATCACCTCGAGTCGGGCCAGCACGGCCGCATCGCGCGTCGTCGTCGTCGGTGAGGTCAGGTTCAGCGTATCCGACACCAGACCCGCCAGCAGCAAACCGGCGATCGCCTCGGGCAGTTCCACGCCGGTTTGGAAGAAGCAATCAGCCACGATCGTGCTCGTGGAGCCCACGGGTTCGTTGCGGAAGAGGATCGGTTGATGCGTCGTGAAGGCACCGATCCGGTGATGGTCGATGACCTCGATAATTTCCATTTGGTCGGCTCCCAGCACCGCCTGGCTGAGTTCATTATGATCGACCAAGATCAGCCGCCGTCGGATTTGCTTGAGGAAGTCGGACTTCGAGAGCATGCCCACCACACGGTCATCGCCATCCACCACTGGAAAAGCCTGGAAGGCCGAAGCCGCCGCAATGCGCTGGATATCGGCCAGCTTTTCGTCGACCCGGAAACTCAGGAAGTCATCGCGCAGCAACCGTTCCACCGGGATCGCCGCCCGGCACAGCATGGCCGTGGTCGCCGAATCGTGGGGTGAGAGAATGAGACTGACGGCATGGAGACGTGCCATGGCCAAGATTTCCTCGGAAGCGGCCTCGCCGCCCGTGATCACCAGCAGACGGACCCCACCCTGAATGGCCGTGCGTTGGATGTCTTCGCGATCGCCCACCACCACCACCAGTTTTTTGGCCGCATAATTCTTAAGGCGTTCGGAGAAGCTGATGGGCTTCATCGCTGCCACCATGAGGATGAGGTCCTCCTCTGAATCCTCCTCGTAGCCGCAGAGAATGTGCCCACTCAAGGTTTTGGACAGCCCTTGAACCGACGACACAATGCGCCGCGAATCGAAGATGCGATTGGGAGAAGGGAAGAAGAACTTACTGGCCTTAAAGACCGACAGCAGACCGCGGCACCGGTGGTCTGCATCCAGAATAGGCAACACCCGGATATTGCACTGATCCATCACCGCCATCGCCTCGCAAATGCTTGTCCGCGGCGAGACCGACACCACCTGATCCACCATCACATCGCGGACCTGAGGCGAAACATCGGCCACGAAGCGCGGCGCCGGCACACCGAAGGTCTTGAGCACGAAATCGGTTCGATCATTACAATCCCCGCAGCGAGCCGCCACGGCATCCTTCATACCCGTCCGGCGCTTAAACTCTGCATAACCGATCGCCGAGCAGATCGCATCGATGTCGGGATTACGGTGCCCGATGACCAGGGTTTCGCTCATGAGTCAGTCCCCCCAGCATGGCGTCCCCCGAACCCCGCATCAATTGCCACCCACCAATAAATGCCCCACCCAGCCGAGGTCGTCCTGCCGGGGTCGGTCCCACCTATTTACACAAAAGGGGCCACACCGCTACATATCGAAGGACGGCAAACAGTACATCTAAGTATCGTAGGGTCGGGGTGCCTGGTGTGGTAGCCCTTGCCGGGTGAACTCCCCCCTGCCGGGGTCGGTCCCACCTATTTACAAAAAAGGGGCCACACCGCCACATATTGAAGGACGACAACCAGTACATCTAAGCATCGTAGAATCGGGGTGCCTGGCTTGGTAACCCGTGTCGGGTGAACTCCCGGGAACCTGCTGGAGATAAGCTTCGTCGCTTGTCGGTTGCCGGACTCAACGGTCGTCGGAGCGTTCTTCTTCGGCGCGGCTTGCAGCTTCTACCCATTGGATCGTTTGGTAGATGAGATACCCCATCCCGGACAGCACCGCGAAGGCGAAGCCCATCCCAAAGATTACCTCCATCCGCTTGTCTGGGCTCACCAAGCGCAACGGGAAAAGGAAGCAGCCAAAAGCCACGGCTAACAAGAACCCCGCCACCAGCTTCAAGTGCCCCCGCAAGCGAGCATCTCCGCCGGAATCGAAGCGGAAGATCAATTGCCAGAACCACACCGCCGCTCCAGCGCCCACCAAGAAGAGCAGGGGAACAGACCAATGGAACGAAAACCGCAGCCCATCGGCATCGCGGCCCGCCACCCCTAGCGATCCCAGCATTCCCCCAAACGCCAAGGCCGTTGAAATCACCAGCAAACGCCGGAAAAAAGGAGAATTAGACGTAGTCATCGCAACAAACCCACATTAACCCATAATTCCGAAGCCGTGCAAACCATCAACATCTTCCCCGGGTAGGCACTCCGTCTGGTAGCGGTGTTCTAGCGCCCGTCGTCCCAATTTCCGAGCAGCCCGCCCCGCCACCCGCCACCCTCACTCCACGCGGCACACGCCCGAACCCTTAGTGATTTGGCCAAGGATCCACGCCGGATGCTTCGCCGCCTTGATCGCCCGCAGCACCGCATCGGCGCGGTCGGCATCCACCACCACGGTCATTCCGATGCCCATGTTGAACACTTGGTACAACTCGGCCTCATCCACCCCACCTTTCTCGCGGATGATTTGGAAAATTGGAGGCATTTCCCAAGACCCCTTCAGCACCACTGCATCGCACTTGGCCGGCAGCACCCTCGGAATGTTGTCTACGAACCCACCGCCGGTGATGTGCGCCAGCGCCTTGATGGCTCCGGCCGTGGTGGGTTTCGAGACCGGATTGAACTTCTTTAGCAAATTTTGGATGAGCGGTCCGTACGACACGTGAACCGCGAGGAGAGCTTCGCCGATCGTGCAGCCCAATTCGGCCACCTTGCTCTTGGGCTTGAGGCCCAGCGTCTCGAAGAAAATCTTGCGGCCCAGCGAATAGCCGTTGGTGTGCAGCCCGCTGGATCCGATACCCAGAATCAAGTCGCCCGCCTTCACCGACTTCTGCCCCACGAGCATGCGAGACTTGTCTACCACACCCACGATCGTGCCGCTCACGTCGTACTCACCGGGTTGATAAAAGCCCGGCATTTGGGCGGTTTCGCCGCCGATCAGCGCACAATGATTGGCCGCACAGCCGCGGGCGAAGCCCTTAATGATTTCTGAAAACACATGCGGCTTGAGCGTGCCCGTGCCCAGGTAATCGAGGAAAAACAGCGGCTCGGCACCCAGCACTGCGATGTCGTTCACGCAGTGGTTCACGAGGTCTTCGCCGATCGTATCGTGCTGATCCATGGCGAAGGCCAGCTTGAGCTTGGTGCCCACGCCATCGACCGAGCTCACGAGGATCGGTTGCTTGTGCTTCTTGAGGTCGAGCGCGAACAACCCACCGAACCCGCCAACCTTGCCCATCACCTCTTTGCGGTGCGTCGAGGCCAGTAGGGCGGGGAGAGTGCTCTTGAGAGAATTGCCCAGATCGATGTCGACCCCGGCGGCGGCGTAGGCTTTCTGCGATTTCACGTCGGGCCGATCCAACCAGAAACCGGCCCGTGAATCCAAGGATTTGCGGGAAATGGGCGGAACGAGCCAACTGCCTCCCGCGGTAAGGCCGCTTTCCCCGGTAGGGATCGTGTCCCACGGTCAATTCCCACCGCTGCTCAAAACTGGTCGATGCTCGACACCGTGATGGCGCGGCGGTGCTGGGCTTTCAGCGTGCGGAGGTTGTCGAGGGCGGTAATCCGCTCGCGGAGGTCATTGGAAATCTCGCCGAAGCGGATCTCCAAGGCCTCGATCACAGAGTCGCGGGCCTGAGTCAGTGAGCCCTCCTGACGACCTTCCTGACGGCCCTCCTGACGGCCTTCTTGCAAACCTTCCTTACGACCTTCTTGGAGGCTCATGCGTGTGAGTGTGTCGACGTAGGGCATATTTTTATCTTTCTCGATGGTGAAGAGTTCCTGTCTGAAGCGGATCATAAGCGGACGTGGAAGGATCATCAACCGGTCGATGAGCCCGTGGATGAACACCACGTCTTTCCGGCTGAAGCCCTCCTCATAGAGGCGGCGGCAGAGCGCCACGCGCTGCGTACAGCGCGCCTCGAGATCATGCCGAGTACGCAGCGCGGCCAAGTGAGCCCGCACGACCATGGCCACCGGATTGCCCCGGAACCGCGGCAACTCGAGTTTCAGTTCGAGATCGATGAGTTTGAGCGACAAATATCCCAGACTCATTCCCAACGGCGGGACATCGCT
>JBDKKQ010000280.1:0-3033 GCA_039796015.1 Verrucomicrobiota bacterium | reverse complement strand
CGGTGGCCTTCGACAAGAAGGACAGCTGGCACAAGGCCTTGACCCAGTCGCCCGACATTGTGGATGCCCGCCTCCAGCTGGATTCCCAAAAAGTGCGTCTGAAGTTCACCAAGAACCAGCTCTTCCCGCAGCTCGATTTGCTTGGCGGCTACGGCGTCGTCGGAGCCGAACCCTCTTTTGGCATGGCCCTGCAGGATATCGAAGACCGGAAGTTGCCCAATCACTTCGCTGGGATGCGCCTGAACTTCCCGCTCAACAATCGCAACGCCCGCGAGACCCATAAGCAGAACAAGCTGGAGCAGGAACGGTTGCTGCTCAGTTACAAGCGCATCGAGCAAAACCTCATGCGCGACATCGATGTTTCGATTCGCTCGGCCAAGACCGCCTTCGAGCGCGTCAATGCGGCCCGCAAGCAGCATGAATTTGCCGCCCAGGCGCTGGATGCCGAAGAGAAGAAGCTCGCCAATGGCAAGAGCACGGCCTTCCAGGTGCTGCAAATCCAGCGCGACCTCACCAGTTCCGAGGCCAGCGAGATCAGTGCTCTCTCCGACTACAACAAGGAGTTGTACCGACTCTCCCAAGCGGAGGGCGATATTCTCAACAAACTTGGCATTGTCTTGGACATCCGCTGATCGGTGCCAAGGCTGCAACCACGGAAATTGGAGTCCACTCAGGGGTGGCTCCTCAGGAGTTGAAACCATGAAACGCTTCCTTCAAATCGGATTCGCTGCGACTGGCTTGCTCCTTGCGACCGTGGGGCTCCAGGCACAGGGGACTAAACCCCTGTTCGAAGAGAAGTTTTCGTCGGCCAAAGTTGGCGAGGTGCCCGAGTCTTTCATGGTCTTGGACGGGCAGTTCGCGGTCCGTGACGAGGAGGGAAATCGATTTCTGGAATTGCCCGGGGCTCCGTTGGAGTCCTTCGGAGTGCTCTTTGGTCCTAATGAATCCGATGGGGTCGAGGTGACCGCGCGCATTCTGGGCACCAAGAGCGGGCGTAAGTTTCCCACGTTTGCCGTCGGGCTCAATGGCGTCGGCGGTTACAAGGTGCGCGTGGCGCCGGCCAAGAACGCCCTCGAGTTAGTAAAGGGTGACGACATCAAGGCTTCGGTTCCGTTGAAGTGGACCAGCGGTCAGTGGACTCAATTTCGCTTGAGCGTTCGTAAATCGGGCACCGGCGTGCGCATTGTCGCTAAAGTTTGGCAGGGCGATGAAGAGCCGAAGGAAGCTCAGTTGCAGCACGACGAGTCCGAGAAGCTCCCGCCGGGCAAAGCAGGTGTCTGGGGCATGCCCTTCTCTGGAACCCCGATCCGCTTCGACGACTTACGCATCACGGCCGCACCCTGACTGACTGCCGCTGTAGCGCGTCGTTGTGATGCGTCAGACCGAGGTCCGATGGGGTCAGCGAGTCTGTAGGTCTGTGAGGCTTGCGCGAAAACGTTTCAGAAACTGAGGCATTCGAGCATTGCTGGATTTCTCCAATCCGCCGAAAAAAGGGCATGGAGTTTTCCGTTTCATCGCCCCTGTCCCGTCTCGCTTGGGGCTGCCTCGGTGCCGCACTGCTGGCTGGAGTCTCCCTAGATTCCACGGCTGCATCGCCGCTCTCCAATCGCGAGACCGTGGGTCACAAGGAGGGCGGCCGCTCGGTCACTCCAGTCAACCAGACCCTGACCCCGCTGGGGCGGCAGATCGAATTGACCGGTTTGCGCCCCCAAGCTCTGGCGCTGTCCCCCGACGGGTCCCGATTGCTGGTCTCGGGCAAGACCAGCCAGTTGTTGGTGCTCAGCCCGGTGACCGGCGAAATCCTTCAGCGCGTGGCCCTGCCTTCCGAGCAGGTTAATGAACCTCAGCCCGCGGTGCCGTCTCCCAACATTCTCAAGCCGGACGCCAAAGGTCAGGTGAGCTACACGGGTCTGATTTATTCACCCGATGGAAAGCGGGTCTTCCTGAGCAACGTCAACGGCAGCCTGAAGGTGTTCCGTGTGGATCCCGATGGCTCCATCATCGCTTCGCACTCGCTGCCGCTGCCTGCCGCTGGAGCGCCGCGTCGGAAGGAAGAAATTCCGTCGGGCTTGGCCATGAGTGCCGACGGCCGCCGTCTCTATGTCTGTGCCAACTTATCGAACCGACTCCTGGAACTGGATGCGGACACGGGCAAGGTCCTTCGCGAGTTCCGTGTCGGTGTGGCTCCCTACGAGGTGGTGCTCGTGGGTGACGCGGCCTATGTCAGCAACTGGGGAGGGCGTCGCCCAGGTCCGGACGACCTGACGGGGCCGGCCGGCCGCGGCACCACCGTTCGCGTGGATCCGGTGCGTCACATCGCCAGCGAAGGTTCGGTTTCCATTATCGACTTGAAGGCCTCGGCCGAATCCAACCCGCTGGAGTTGATCACCGGGCTGCATGCCTCGGCCCTGGCGGTGTCACCCGATCGCCGCCATGTCGTTTGCGCCAACGCCGGCTCGGACACCCTCAGCGTCATCGATACTCGGACGCGCACGGTGGTGGAAACCATTTGGGCCAAGACCAATCCCGCGGACCTCTTCGGAGCTTCGCCCAACGCCCTGGCCTTCGCTCCCGATGGCAAGACCCTCTACGTGGCCAATGGATCCCAGAATGCCATCGCGGTCGTGCGATTTGATCCCGGTGATCGGGAATCCCGGTTGGCGGGTTTGATTCCGGTGGGCTGGTTCCCGGGAGCATTGGTACACGACACCGCGCGCAAGCAACTCCTCGTGGCCAATGTGAAGGGCATGCCCTCGAAGATGAAGAAGGCCGACACCGCGGCCGAAGGATTCAATTCACACCAGTACAACGGAACCCTCTCCATGGTCCCGCTGCCGAGCCGGCGTCATCTGGGCAAGCTCTCGGAGACGGTGTCCCGCAACGTGCGTCGTGAGGCGATTGTGGCCTCCCGATTGCCGCCGCGGTCCGGGGTGAAGCCACGGCCCATTCCCGAGCGCATCGGCGAGCCCAGCGTCTTCAAGCACGTGATTTACGTCATCAAGGAGAACCGGACCTACGATCAAGTTTTAGGAG